>ONWH01000202.1 GCA_900321495.1 uncultured Planctomycetota bacterium | reverse complement strand
TTTCCGCGCGGCGTTTTCGTCGTCGGTCAGGAGCATCCCCCCGCCGCTGGTCGTCACAATCTTATTCCCGTTAAACGAGAGTATTGAAACACGGCCGAACTGTCCGGCGTTTTGCCCCCTGTACTTGGCCCCCTGCGCCTCAGCCGAATCCTCCAGAATCGGAATCCCGTACCGATCGCAGATCCGGGTGATCTCATCCCATCGGCAGCAGACGCCGTAAAGATCGACCGGGATCACAGCTTTCGGAAGACGTCCCTTCGCCGCGCGCTCCTTAAGTGTCTCTTCCAGTAGATTCGGATCCATGTTCCATGTCCCGGGTTCCGAATCAATCAGAACCGGATGCGCGCCCAGATAGCAGATTGGATTGACCGACCCGGAAAAGGTCAGGGTTGAAACAAGGACATCGTCACCCTCTCCGACTCCCAGAAGTTTCAGGCCCAGGTGAACCGCGGCGGTTCCGCTCGAAAGGGCGCAACCGAACTTCCGCCCGATATACGCAGCTGTCTCAACTTCGAACGCGTCAACATGCGGCCCCAGAGGGGCGACCCAGTTCGAATCGAACGCATCAAGAAGAAGTTCCCGTTCACGGGAACTGACATGGGGACGTGAAAGGTAGATGTGTGACGGTGTCATGACGGTCTCCCCGGTGTCGAGGACTGATATTCCGGGACCAGTTCCTTAAACATCCGGCGCAGCGCGGTCTCGTCGGCAGTCTGCGCCAGTTCCAGTAAATCGCTGATCTGACGCTGTACCAGGTCGCGGCGGAATTCACGGTGCCGCGCGGCATAGAGTTTCGGGTGGGGGGTGTTGATCTTCTGTTCCGACTCAAAGTAGAGCTCTTCGTAGAGCTTCTCGCCCGGGCGCAATCCGATCTGCTTAATCTCGATGGCGTTATCGGGAAGCCCGGCCAGCCGGATCATATCGCGGGCAAGGTCCAAAATCCGAACCGAGTTTCCCATATCCAGCACGAAGATTTCGCCGCCGTTTCCCATCATCGAAGCTTCCAGCACCAGCTGCGAGGCTTCGGGAATCGTCATAAAATACCGGGTCATCCGGAAATCGGTGATGGTAATCGGGCCTCCTTTTTCGATCTGGCTTTTGAAAATCTGCACCACGCTTCCGGTCGAACCGAGGACATTGCCGAACCGCGTCACAATAAACTTCGTCTTTGAGGTTTCGGCGGCAGCATTGACGTACCGTTCGGCCAGATGTTTGGTCAGCCCCATCACGCTGGTCGGATTGACCGCCTTGTCGGTCGAAATGAGCACGAACCGTTCCGCACCGTACCGATCGGCGGCATCGACCAGAATCTTGGTTCCCCCGACGTTGTTCCGTACGGCTTCCGAAACATTCGCTTCCATGAGAGGAACATGCTTATGGGCCGCGGCGTGATAGATGTAGTCGGGCCGCATCGAGCTGAAAATATGCTCTATCCGTGGCGCGTCGGTCACATCGGCAATCAGCGGAACGATCCTTGTACTCTTTTTCAGATCGCGCAGCTCCCGTTCCAGGAAGAATATCCGGTTTTCCCCGCGCCCCATGATCAGCAGTTCATCCGGCTCGAACTCGATAACCTGCCGGCATATTTCGGAACCGATACTCCCTCCGGCACCGGTCACCAGAACCTTTTTCCCATGAAACCGCTGTCGGAGCTCATCGATATTCAGATAGACGGGATCCCGCTTCAGCAGGTCATTGATTTCGATCTTTCGGATCGGAATCGTCTGGCTGAGCGAGATTTCAGAGGCCGGAATCACATGCAGTTCGATCCCCGCAATACGGCACTCCTCGAAGAGCTTCCGAAACAGCGGGCCGGGAAGATACCCCGCCACGACCAAAAGATCGCGGATATCAGCCGAGGCGCACCGGCTGACAACCGTATCCAGGGCACAGACAACGGGAATGAAATCGAGTTCCGAATCGACACGGTATTCATTCCCTTCGGTAACAACATAGCCGACCACGCGGTAGCCGACCGATTTGCGCGAATTGATGATACCGGCAATCCGCGCGTTCTCGGACGTCGCGCCGATCATGTAGGCGGACTTCGAATCGGGATCGTTCCGCATCGCCAGAAACTCTTCCCGGAAAAGGCGGGCGATAAACTGTACTCCCCCCAAAAAAAGGATCGTCAGTGAAAAATCGATCAGAATGACACCGGTCGACGAGCTGACAATCGGAAAGGCGACACCGCACCGGACAAGCAGAATCTGCGCGAGCTGTTTTAGAAGGAGAAACGTCACACTCGCGCAGATGGTACTTTCCAACAGCTTCCGCAGACTCCTGAGAGAAGCGAAGAACATGTCATTGCGGAAATGGTGATGTGCGTAAAAATAGGCAATTTTAATAAGAATGACAACCCCGACCGTCTGAACAAACTCGGCACTGAACTTCTCGCCCGGATTAAAATCGAACCGGATCAGGTACGCGGCCCAATAGGCGATGAAAAAGATGACCGTGTAGGCGAAAAGACAGAACCCGCGCAGGATCAGCTGCGAACGCAGCCAAACGCGCTTTAACGGAAGCCAACGAAGGAGTTTGCCGGCAAAGGTAGTCATTTTCTCTCTATCGGCTTATTTCGCCGGCGCGTTGACTATCCATTTTCCGATACCGATTTTGCCGTTTTTCGAGCGAATCGTCAGTTTGTGCGGGCCGTTGGAGCAGTTCTGAACGATCACCTTCCGTTCGCCCGCCGCACCGGGATTATACGTACCGGTGAACATCGGACGGGTCGACCAGGTCACCTGAAAATCTTTGGGCATAGACTCCTTGAAGTAGGGATACTGCCAGAGAGCGCCGATATCGCTCGGATCGATCACCGCTCGCCCGGAATTCGAGACAAACACTTCGTTCGAGTCCCCTTGGCCGTCATCCCCGGTCACGCTGCCGGTCACTTTGTAGACAATGTAGGTGCCGTCTTCCTTCGAGCCTTCAAGCGCGGTCAGGGTCCAGTCCTCCGAAACGGGAACCTTTTCGAACCCGATATAGTTGATCGCGGGCATCCAGCAGGGACCGTTACTCGGCCGCGTTGAGGCCCACAGGTCGATATTTCCGTCCATCGGCTCGCCGTCGAGAAGGAAATTCACTTCACTGTCAGCGGTTCCGTCCGACTCGGCGGTCACCCGGTTCCCGTTGAACGAGAGGGTCAGATCACCATTTTCTTCACGGGTCAGGCATGGGGCACCGGCGGCATACTCGGTGATCGTCCCGGAAATTTCAGGTTCCCCGTCCGAACCGGAGATCCGGGCAATATCTTCCCAGATCATTCGGGCGTAGATGTGGCATCCCTCCTCGTTCAGGTGAATCCCGTCGTTCAGAAGCCGGTCCGGTTCCCAGGCATTATCGACCAGCATTCGGCACCATTTCTTGTTCAGGTCGATCACCATGCAGTGATTCCGTTCGGCAATTTCGAGGATATCTTTCGACCGCTGGTCCCGCTCCATGAGCATCCCTTTCGGGTTCTCCTTGGCGTTTAGGTGGCTCGTCCAGAGAATGATTTCGGCGGAGGTCCGCGCACGGGTCTTTTTCACAATCTCCTCGTACTTGTCCATCGGCCCGTAGACATGGAAGAAAAGCAGATCGGGGTACCAGGGATAGAGGTCGCACTCGGCGGTTCGAACGAGGGACGGTGACTGAAACCCACCGATCGCCGCGTTGCGGAACTCAAAGATGACGGTCGGGTACTTTTCGCGGAAGAACTCTTCCACTTCCTGGGTCCAGCGCTGCGCGGTGATCGACTGGCCGTAGAACATAACGCGCAGATGGGCGGGGTTTTCGGCGGTCGACTCTTCCAGCGCTTTCATCGTCCGCTGGATATGGATCGCCGTAGGATTTTCTGCGGCGGCAAGCCCCGAGACCAACGCGAGGAAAACCGCCGAACCGGCCGACAAAATTTTAAAGAAATTCATTTCGAACCTTTCTCTATAAGTGGGTGTTAGACACCGTTGCAAACGTCGACAGACCTATATATAATAGCACAGCGGGAGCGGAGAGGTCAACCTGCCCCGCGCCAAACACCTGAAAAAACGACTTTGCGAATCGAACAGCGATGAACTCACGACGAACTTTCTTAGGATCACTCCTTTCCGGCACCCTTGGTCTTCTAACTGGAAAATCCGCCTCGGCCCGGGCGGAAGGAACTCCCTCTTCCCCGGCGCTTCCGGTCTGCCACGAAGCCGACATCTGCGTCTTGGGCGGAAGCGCAACGGGTGTCTTTGCGGCTGTCCGCGCGGCGCGTTTGGGTGCACGCGTGGCGATCGTCGAAAGAGCGAACGGGTTCGGTGGGGTCGCGGTCAACAGTCTGGTCAATGTCTGGCACCCTCTGTTCGATACCCAGTTCGAACGGAAAATCATCGGTGGTCTGACCGAGGAGACGGTCGCCCGCCTCCAAAAGCGGAATGCCGTCGACATCTACGACAAGAACCGAAGTGTCTGGGCGGGGTTCAACTCCTCTGAACTGAAGATTGAGCTCGACGAGCTGGTTGTCGAATCAAAAATCAGGCCCTTCCTTCACACCCTCTTTTCCGAACCGTACTACGAATCGGGGAACCTGACCGGCGTTATCGTCGACGGGAAATCGGGACGGCGGATCATCAAAGCGCGCGTTTTCATCGATGCGACGGGGGACGGCGACCTCTGTGTGAGGATGGGATTCGGTTCCCGTCTTCCGGCTCATCCTCAGCCGCCGACCATGTGCGCCCACCTCGACGGCTTCGATCTGACCCGGTGCAACAATCTTCTGGCTGAACATGCCAAGGAGTACAACATCCCGCAGGGATTCCTTTGGGGGCTTGATATTCCCGGAACCCACTCGTTCATGTTCGCCGGAACCCGCGTCTACAACGCCGCCTGTGCCGAGGCGGACGACCTGACCGCCGCCGAAATCGAAGGACGCCGTCAGGTCCGCGCCGTCATGGACATGTACCGCCGTTACGCCGACAATGCCGGAACCGCCCGGTTCGGCCTGACCGCCCTTCCCTCCGCGCTGGGAATCCGCGAATCGCGGCATATCGACTGTCTCTACCGTGTAACCGACGACGATGCCCTCTACGGCAAACGCCTCCCCGACGCGATCGCCAACTGTAGCTACACATTCGATCTTCATCACGATACCGAAACCGGCCATGCCATCACGTTCCGGTCCCTCGACGGGGTTGAAGAGCGTTACGGTGCTCCCGGTGCCCCCCCTGAGATCGGCCGCTGGCGCCCCGAAACGGCAGAAAACCCGACCTTCTACCAGATCCCATTCCGTTCGATCGTCCCGAAAGGTTCGCGGAATGTCCTGCTGGCGGGCCGCATGTTCGATGCCGAAGAGACCGCTTTTTCCGGCATGCGCGTGATGGTCAACATGAACCAGCTGGGCGAGGCCGCCGGGGTCGGCGCGTATCTGGCGCTTGACAAAGACATCTCCGTTGATCAGATTGACGCGGCAGACGTCCGAAAGACTCTCGCCGCGGGAGGCTCGGTGATCATCTGACACCGTGCAGGGTTAAAATGATATTCTGCGTTTAATCCTTTAACAGACAACTCTAAAAGAAAGGTATTTCCATGCAAGGTGAATTCCGCTTTTCGTTCGGTCCCTGGAACATTCACGAAGGGGCCGACCCGTTCGGGCCTGAAGTCCGTCAGACGATCCCGTTCCGCAAGAAGCTTGAAATCTACAAAAAGATCGGATTCGACGGCGTTCAGTTCCATGACGACGATGCCGTGCCGAACATGAACAACATGTCCCCTGCCGAAATCGTCAAGGAGGCCGAAGAGGTCAAAAAGGTTCTGGATGACCACGGACTCACCGCCGAGTTCGTCGCCCCGCGGCTCTGGATGGACCCGCGCACAATCGATGGCGGCTATACATCGAACGACAAGGCGTGCCGCGAATTCGCCATCGAACGGACCAAACGGACGATCGATATCGCCAAGGCGCTCGGCACGAAAAATATCGTCTTCTGGCTCGCCCGCGAGGGGACCTATATCCGCGAAGCGAAAGACCCCGTCTGGGCCACCGAAAAGATCGTCGAAGCGATCCAGACCCTCCTCGACTATGATAAAGACGTTCGTCTCATGGTCGAGTCGAAACCGAACGAGCCGATGGATCACGCCTACATCCCGACGATCGGCCACGCCATCGCGCTCGGTCTCCTGACCACCGCACCCGATCGCGTCGGATGCCTCATCGAAACGGCGCACGCCCTTCTGGCAAACCTTTCGCCTTCCGACGAGATGGGCTACGCTCTGGCGCACAAGAAGCTCTGGAGTGTTCATCTTAACGACCAAAACGGTCTGAAATTCGATCAGGACCTGACCTTCGGAGCCGTCGACCCGCGCCGCGCGCTCAACCAGGTGCGTGTTCTCGACAAGCACGGGTACGGTCTGAACGGCGAATGGATCGGGCTCGACGTCAAGGTGATGCGCACGCAAAAAGACGAGACCGCGTGCAAACACCTCGAATACAGCCGAAAAATATTCCTCCGTCTGCTCGAAATCAGCCGCTCGCTCGACGATGCCAAAATCGAACAGCTCCAGGCTGAACGGGATTACGAAGAGCTCAACTACTACATCGTTGACGCGATGCTGAAATAGTCCGATCCGATGAAGATCGCGGTAATAGGAACAGGGGGACTGGTCGGTTCGGCGGTAATGCGCCGCTGGAACTCAATCCCCCTTTCCGGGAAAAGTGCGTGTCCGGAACCGCCCGACGAACTGATCGGTTTCGACCTGCCGGAATTCGACGCCGCCTCGCGAATCAGCACCGACGGGCTCGTTTCGCTCCGGCCCGATGTCATTTTGAACCTCGCCTCGATCAATCTTCCCGACTGGCTCGAATCGCACCCGAACACCGCGCGGACGATTCATGTTCAGGGGGCGGCCAACCTTCGGCATGCCGCCGCTAAAACCGGCGCGCTGTTGGTTCAGCTCGGATGCGGCGAAATCTTCTACCGCGACGGAGACGCGCCCCCGCACAGTGAGGACGACACGCCGAACCCTGAAAGCGTCTACGCGGTCACCAAACTCGACGCAGAACGGGCGGTCTCCGAATATGACCGGCATCTGATCGTGCGGACCTCGGCGCTTTTTGGCGAACCCGGAACACAGGGAACGGGGAACTTCATTGACACCATTTTGAAGACGGTCCGGCGGACCCGTACGATCCAGGTTCTAAACGACACGCGCGTCTCTCTGACCGATGCCGACGACCTGGTCGGCGCACTGCGATTTCTGACGCATTCCGGCACAACCGGACTCTTTCATGTCGCGCCTCCCGACACTGTCACGCCGGCCGAAGCCGCCGTGTTCCTTATGAACGCGTGCGGGTTGCGGAACCACCGGATCGTCGGGATTACGCTGAAAGAGTACGGCTGTATCGCCCCCCGATCCCGATCGACCGCGCTCGACGCCTCGCGGTACCGCGCCCTTCCCGGCGCCTATCCGATTCCCGGCTGGCGGGAGGCTCTCCAGCGGTTCCTGGACCGCCGCGCGCAAGGGAACGCCCCCCCTCTTGCCAACGGTGGAGAATAAGATATAATTACCCCATACTCGGCTGCGTAGCTCAGTTGGTTAGAGCGGCGGCTTCATAAGCCGTAGGTCGTCGGTTCGAATCCAACCGCAGCCACTAAGCGTCAG
>ONWH01000203.1 GCA_900321495.1 uncultured Planctomycetota bacterium | reverse complement strand
GAGCGTAAAAAGGATGAACGTGATATACTCACACTTAATGCTGGCGAAGGTAATATTCCTTGCCCTTTAACACTTGGAAGCTTTCGTTCAAATCCAAATTTTGTCCGTCGTATTCTGTCCTACATTGATAATACATCGGACAAGTATGAACACACAACAGATTTCGACCTCAAGAGCAACGATCAATGGACAACTATCATAGTTCATCACACGACGACAGATAAGGTTGTATCGGCCGTTTATGATATGACATATAAAATTTCAAATGCGTATCCGTATCCTGTACTCACCGAGCAAAGAGAAAATAGATTTTACAAATACCCTAGAGACGGTCATGAAAGAGAAGAAAGCTCGGGGCTTAAAGCTTTTGATTTTATCTCCCTTAACGGCGGCTGTGTTCTTCCTCAAAAAATGTATCTGTTTTCGAAGATTCCCGAGTTCTATGATCAATTCGGCGCGGAGAACGCGGGCAAATGGCTTGTTTCCAAATGGGAATCGGACTATATGGGAAAAGAAAAACCGAAGAAATCCGATTTCTATATCTACCTCGACCGCGATCCCGATATCGCAGGCCTGGCATTGAACCTTTGCTATAGACTGGTGAAGAACCCTCCGGAATACTTTGACATTAATAAATACGGCGTTCGCGATCTTCAGACGAGTTCGCCGCTTGAATCGCAGGTGGACGGTAAACCTGACTTGACCGTTTGGATCCGTCCCGCGATCATCCTGGTTGCCGGTTTCCTCATTGTTTTCGGCCTCTGGAAGAAATGGAAAAGAGCCAGACAATCGGCCGCAGCGTAGGAAAGGCCGGAAAGGGAACGGCGAAAAATCACTGAATAATCCGGTTTTTCCATTAAAAGGCTTGACCGGTCATCTTAGATGTGCGAGAATTAAAGAGTATTCGAAGATATTGTGTTTGGGACTGTGTTTTCAGTATGCTCGATTACAGGAGGGCATGCCGGTGCCGCGCTCTTTTTCCACCGCCGAAAACGCCGTCTCACGCCGGAGAGCGGATTGCCGTCGGGTGTTTCCGCGTCCTGCAAGCGCTTTTTCCGGTTCCGACCCGGTTTATCGAAGAGAACCGCCCCGCGGCGGAGATTCGGCATGTTAACCCCGTCGGCCCGGAAGGAACCGGACACGGTTTCCTTACGGGCCGCCCTTTTTGATGCAAGGAGTTCCGCGATGAAACCTGTATTGCCGCGAAACCGCTGCGTTGCCGTTTTCGCCCTGTTCTTCCTCGGTTTCTTCCTTCCCGCATTCGGGGAGGATGACCCGGACGTGTTTTTGAGTTCCGTCAGGGAACAGTCCGGCCTGCAGTTGGAGACGGTCCGGTTCAAGGCGACCTACACCTATTCCCATTACATCGTCGACACGTTCGAGGAAGCGGAACGGTTCGACACCTCACACGGACATCTCTTTGAACGCGGCGTCGGAAAACTCGCGAAGAACGATAAAATGGCGATTCAGACGTTTCAGAACGACCAGACTCAGCGGGATCCGTGTTCTTTTTGTTTTGTCGATTACGTGACAGTCGCGAGTCCCGATCTTCTCGCCTACTATGGCGCGGTGGGCGACGATCCTTCCGTGAAAATTCTTATGATCGACGAACGGCCGGAAAAAAAGGGGGTTCTTCAGGCCGTCGGTTCGGCCTGTCCCATGATCAACCCCTTGTCTGCCTCAGTCAAGCCGGATCTGCCCGACAGATCCTTTCCGTACGACGACCGTTACCCCGACGGAAGGAAACTTTCGGTTACGCACGAAAAGGACACCGTAACCATTGCCTCGCACGGCGAATCCTCCGATAACGGAAGCCTCGATCTTTCCGTGACATTGTCGTATTCCCACAAGTATCCGGTTCTTCTCGAGAAGAAAAAGGTGTGCACCCAATCCGACACCCCGCAAACCCGCGAGTGCCTGAAAGCGTCCGATTTCGTCAGGCTGAACGGCGGCTGTATGCTCCCCCGCAAAGTTTACCTTTTCAAATTCAGAGAGAGTACCGGAAAATGGTCCGTCATCAAGTGGGAATCGGAAGACCTGGGGAAGAAAAAGCCGAGGCGGAAAGATTTCTTCATTCCGCTGGAGCCGAATACCGATTTCCAAAGCCTGCGGAGCGATCTGATCGCGAAACTCACCAGGAAACCGCCGAAGTATTTCAAGCTGGACACCTATACTCCGCGGGATCTGATGACCCACGATTCGGAATACAATCCGGAGTTCAGCCGGCAGTTGATGATGATATGGTCCCGCCCTGCGGTCATCCTGGTGGGCGCGCTTCTTATCGTCTTCAGCATCTATCTCAAATACCGGCGTTCCCAAAAGCGAAAACAAGCCGCCGAATAGGCGGTTCTCCGGCGGCGGTCATTCCGGTCAAAATCTATCTGCCCGAACGGGCTGGAAGCGAGTAGGCGGCAGCATGAAAGAGATCAGAAATCTTAAAGGGGAAGTTGTTCGGACCGAAACTTCTTACGGCGACCGGTGGTGGCATCTTTCCGCCTCGACGTGGTCCCTTCTGTTCGGTGCGGTTCTGCTGGTCATCGGCTATTCCGTTTCGTCCGAGTCTCTCGGCGCGGCATCCCGCATTTTTGACGTGCGCCGCTGGCCGCACGAACTTTTCTTTCTGATTCCCGCGATTGCGGCTTACCTGTTTTGGTGCTGGCGGATCAGCCGGAACTGGTTTGAGTACGATGAAGACGAAAGGAGACACGCCCTGAACTTTATCGGGTTCGGCGCGGCCCTGATGCTGATCGTTTCCTTTCTCCTTCTTCTGTCGATGACCGGCCGTTTTTTCCTCTTTTTCCGGCCTCTGACCGACATGTTCGCGCGCGGCGTCTTTTCGCTGGCCGCCGTGTGGCGCGCGCTGCCGTTCGTCGCACTGTCCGTTCCGCTCATCTATTTCGGGAAAGAGTGGATCTGCGGTTTTTGGGACGACTGAGACGGAGATCAATCGCGGTGAGAGTCTCTGCAATTCATACAATTACGAAAAAGGCAACAGGTTTCACGATGAGAAGAAGAGCGAATTGGAAAACCGG
>ONWH01000204.1 GCA_900321495.1 uncultured Planctomycetota bacterium | reverse complement strand
TGAGGGCTCTTTTTTTGCGGCACGGAATATCCCGCGCCGCAAAAAAAACGCCCCGCCGTTTGGGCGGGGCGCAGGGGGACGGCGCCGCGCGCTTTACTTTTTTTCGGTCCAGTTCCTGAATCCCGCCGGCTCGTTCTTTTCCTTGTCCCAGTAGGGGGACATGGCGCGGAGATTGGCGACGATGCCGGGGAAGACTTCCAGAATCCGGTCGATTTCCTCTTCGGTCGTGTACCGGCTCAGACTGAACCGGACGCTCCCGTGGATGGCGGTGAAGGGGACCCGCATCGCGGTCAGGACGTGCGAGGGGTCGAGCGAGCCGGACGTGCACGCCGAGCCGCTCGACGCGCAGATTTTATACTCGTTCAGGGAGTAGAGGATTCCTTCCCCTTCGATTGAGTGGCAGGCGATATTGAGCGTGTTCGGCATGCGGGGCGCCCCTTTGCCGTTCACTTCGATATACGGGATGTTCGAGACGATTCCCGATTCCAGTTTGTCGCGGAGCCGCGTGATCCGCGCGATGTCCGCCTCGTGCGTTTCCGCCGCCAGTTCCATCGCGCGGGCGATTCCGATGATATACGGGACGTTTTCCGTACCGCCGCGCCGGCCCGATTCCTGGTGGCCGCCGAAGAGGAAGGGGCGGACCGGCGCGCCGCGGCGGATAAAGAGAACGCCGACCCCTTTCGGCGCGTGGATTTTGTGCCCTGAAAAGGAGAGGAGATCCACCTCGCGGAATTCCCCGGCCAGGTCGATCGGAAGTTTCGTGACCGACTGCGTCGCATCGGTATGAAAGAGGATTGCCGGGTCGACCTGTTTGACCAGACGGACCAACCGTTCGACCGGGAAAACGACTCCGGTTTCATTGTTGGCGTGCATGACCGAGACCAGCAGGGTCCCGCCCGGGGTGAGCGCGCGGGCCAGCCCGGCGATATCGAGGTTTCCGGCGGTGTCGACCGGAATTTCGGCAATCGTGTATCCGCGCCGGCCCAGCTCACGGCAGACTTCCAGCACTGCGGGATGCTCGACCCGCGTCGTGATGATCTGCCGGCGTTTCGGATTCGAGGCCGCCGCGCCGAAGATCGCCGCGTTATTACTTTCGGTGGCGCATGACGTGAAAAGTATCTCGTCGGCCCGGCAGCCGAGATGCGCCGCGACGGAACTGCGCGCCGCGCGAAGCGCCTTCTGCACCTTTTCGGCCGGTTCGTACAGGGAGCTCGGATTGTAGTATTCCGATTCCAGGTACGGACGCATCGCGTCGACGACTTCCGGCGCGACGGCGGTGGTGGCGTTGTTATCGATGTATATCATCTGTAAAACTTTCTCTGGACGCCTTAACGGCGCGATGGCTTGCGGGGAGGGCGCGTCAGCGTACACGGCCTCCGCTGAAGAGTACGCGGAAAGGCGCCAGACACCAGGCCGAGCCTCCCCAGGCGACCAGCTTGTAGAGGAGGGTCGGTACGCAGGCGACGGTACGGATCGGACGTTCGATCTGACGCAGCGAGTCGCTGACAACCTTTTCGGCGGAACACCACAGTGGGCTCCATATCCGCTCTTTCACCCCGGAATCTTTCATCGTTTCGGAGTCGTGGAACTCGGTCCTGACGAAACCGGGCGCGAGCGCCTGAACCCGCACGCCCTTGTTGCGGACATCCGCCTGCAGCGAACGGGAGAACGTCAGAATATATGCCTTGGTTCCCGTATAGTCGGCGGCGCCCCAGCCGGCCAGATAGCCGGCGGCGGAGGCGATGTTGATGAGCCGGCCCCGCCCGCGCGCGGTCATCGGCAGAAGAGCGGCACGCGAAAGGCGCATTGTGGCGATGCAGTGTACCTGAATCATCCGCGTCTCGAGATCAATATCGACGTCGGGGAACTGGCGGTTCCCGCCGAACCCGGCGCTGTTGACCATATACTCGAGATTTTTAAGCGATTCGACCCGCTTCTCGACGGCGAGAAGCTCGTCCGGCTTCGAAACATCGGCACGCATCGTCTCAACGCGGACGTTGTATTTTTCGCGCAGCCGGGCGGCCAGCTCGTCGAGCCGGTCCTGCCGGCGGGCGACCAGAAGAAGGTCGTGCCCCTTTTCGGCGAACCGGCGCGCGTAGATGGCGCCGAATCCGCTCGAGGCACCGCTGATCGCTGAAACCGGCCTGTCATTTTCGCCAATTTGTTCTGTCATGACTCGCTCCGTGAGGCGGTAAACGAAATGAATGTTCCCGTAAGCGGAGGGCCGAACGGTCCCCCGGGGCAGACTATTATCGCCTTTTTCTGAAAAAAAGCAAGCGTTTCGCCCGAACCGGAGCGGGCGGTCCGCCGGCGGGAGTGTCAGACCGCCGGGTATATGAAATCGCCGCTGTCGGTGCTTCTAAACCAGTTGGCGCTCAGATAGGTGAAGTCTCCCGGCCCGATAAAGCCGTCGCCGTCGATATCAAAACGGGGATCCCAGTTCTCGCTTCCTTCCGCTGAGAACCATACCGTGGAGAGAAGGGCATAGTCGCCGGGTCCGATGAACCCGTCCCGGTCAACATCGACGGGATTGACTTTGAGCGTCGTTTCGGCGGACCAGTTGCCGGTGGCGGTGTTCACGCCGTCTCCGAGCGCGCGGACGCGGCAGACGAATGTTGTACCGTAATCGAGGCCGCTGACCGTTCCCCGGGGTTCGGCCGTGATCAGTCTCGACCAGGTCGCCCCCTGGTCGGAAGACCAGGCGAGTTCATAGTTGAGAGTTCCGGGCATTTCGTCCCAGACGACTTTATAGGTGTTGTTCCCGGTCGAAACGGCCTGAGTGATCGCCGGCGCCGGAATCTTGCCGTAACCATCGCCGCAGATATTGACTTCGACCGGAGCGGACCAGACCGCGCTGTGATCGTCGGTCACCACAACGACGGTGACGGAATAATTTCCCACTTCGGTGAAAACGGGGGGAGACGTGTCGGTTTCCCCGTCGCAGGTGTAATAGATCGAGTAATAGCGGGTACCGATCCTTTCCAGTCCGCTGAGGGTTAATGAGTGGCCGTCCCCGTCGTAATACCCGTCGTAACCGACGGCGCTGACCGAGGTGATCAGCCGGACCGGTTTGATGCAGGTAAAGTTTTCGATCCACCCCTTTTCGTACCAGAAGTGGTTAAGATGATACATCGAATACTGTTCGTTCCATTCGAGCGGAATCGTCTGGAGAGTCATCGTGGCATCGTCGGAGTTGGTGACGATCAGTCCGGTGTAGTAGTTCGGATCCGTTGGTTTGTAGCTGGTGTCATAAGTGTATCCCCAGACCGTAAAAGCGTGGCCGCTGGTGCGGTTGACCGGCGCTTCGGATGTGAACCAGCCGACCGAAGCGGTGATCCCCTCCCCTTTTTTGAGAGATTCGGCCATTTTGCCCATCAGGTCCCCCTTCAGGTTGGAGGAGTAGAGGATGGTGCGGACCTTGCTGATCGTAATGCCGGGGAAGAGCGCCCCCCCGTTCCCTTCGGCGTGGGCCCAGCCTTCCGTGGTCGTTGACTTTCCGTTGACAAGCCATGTGAAGGCGTAATTGAGCGAGCCGCCGCCGTTTGTGAAATTGTCGATGAAGTAGTCGTAGATTTCCTGCTCGTTTGTGAAAAGCCGGTCGCCGGGATTATCCCCGGAGACCGAAACCGCGTATCCCCATTTCGTATAGGCGAAGACATTGGCGGCCGACGCCGCCCAGCACATGCTCGAGTCGATATGACGGTATTTTTTGACGTTGTAATAGGTGCCGACGGTGTATTCCCGAACGGCCGAAGTCGGCAGGGGAACGGTGTCCGCCGGACCGTCGGAAAAGTCCGCCGTCGGCACGGCGATAAACGCCGCCTCTCCTTCGAGCAGGTCGGGCGCCGAGACGAAAGGCGCGTCGGGCACGGCCGTGCCGTTGAGAACCAGGCGGTCTTCAAGCTGTTCGCCGCGGAGAATTCGGCTGCGTAACGGGTAGTTCTTTTTCATCTTTTGCCTCTCGCAATCAGACAGTCGGGTATTGGAAATCGCCGCTGTCGGCGTTTTTAAACCAGTTGGCGCTCAGATAGGTGAAATCGCCCGGCCCGATAAAACCGTCGCCGTCGATATCGAGGCGGGGATCCCAGTTTTCGCTCCCGTCCGCCGAAAACCATGCCGCGGAAAGGAGGGCGGAGTCGCCCGGCCCGATGAACCCGTCACCGTCGAGATCGACCGGATTGACCGGGAGGGAAGTTTCAGCGGACCAGCCGCTTGTCAGGGTCGTTTCGCCGTTTCCCAAAGCGCGGACGCGGTAGAGGAGAGTCTCGCCGTAGATCAGGCCGGTGATCAGAGTTTCAGCTTGATCGGTTACCCGGCTTGACCAGGTGAGGCCGCCGTCGGCAGACCAGGAAATCTCGTAACCGTCCGCCCTGGCGATTCCGGTCCAGGTGAGCGCGTGCCGGTTCAGGCCCGCCGAGCCGGCCGAGGTGATCGCCGGCGCGGCGAGCGGTTCGGGCGAGAACTCGGTAATTGTCACGGTGACCGGCGCGGACCAGATCGCGTCGAACTCGTTCTTGACCGCAACGACGACGACCGGGTAGGTTCCCGGGTCGGTATAGACGGGCGCTTCCAGTGAAAACGTGCCGTCGTAGTTGTAAATGACGGTGTATTCATCGTCGCCGGAATCGGGGATTCCGTCAAGCGTAACCGCATGCCCCTGGCCGTCGTAAACGCCGGTGTAGCCGTGTGCGCTCACCCCGGTCAGCGTCTCGACCGGCTTAATGCAGGTGAAATCCTCGATCCAGCCGCGCCCGCCGCTGTAGTCGGTAACGCGGTACATGCCGTATTCTTCGCCGTATTCGATGGAGAGCGTCTTGGTTCCGGTATGGTTGTCGTCGGAGTTGGTGACAATGATGCCCGTATAGTAATTCGGGTCGGCCGGATCAAGGCTTTCATCGTATGTATAGCCCCACACGCTGACCGAATGCCCGCCGGTACGCTTGGTCGGCGAGGCGGAGTTGTACCAGCCGAGCGCCATCACCACGCCGTATCCCTCTTCAAGGTAGGCGGCCATTTCGCCGATCAGCGTTTCGTGATATGTCTCGTAATGGAGGTAAGGACGGACATCGGGGATCGAAATGCCGGGGTACAGGTAGCCGCCGTCGCCGGTGACCTGCGACCAGCCCGACGTGCCCTGAATGGTATATTCGCCGCTCGTGTACCAGGGGAACGCGTAATAGAGGTGCCCCCCCTTATTGGTGAAGTTCCCGGCGAAGTAGTCGTAAATCTCGTATTCCGAGGAGAAAAGCCAGTCTTCCGGCGTTTCACCCGAGACGGCGGTCGAATAGCCCCAGTTCGTGTAGGCGAGGATATTCGCGGTGGCCGCGGCCCAGCAAAGCTGCGAATCGGTGCCGTCCCGGTACTTGTTGACATCGTAAAAAGTGCCGACATAGTATTCGCCGGCTGATGCGGCTGCCGCGGGAACGGGAGCCCCGATAAACGCCGTTTCGCTTTCGGACACTTCCGCCGCCGAGGCGAACGGCACATCCGCCGAGACAAACGGCGCCGCGCTGAGTGCGATCCGCTCTTCGAGGTGTTCGGCGGTTAAAAGGCGAAAACGCGGGCGGGTATCCATGCTGGCAGCTTTCCGCCGAAAATTTCGGCTGTTTTTACATACGGCACTTTAACGGCACTTGGACAGCGCCTGACGGGAGCACAACTGTCAGCAATTATACCTTAATTTCCCGTACTGTGTAAAGACAGGGCGTATCAGACCGGGGGATAGAACGAATCCTCGCTGTCGGAATCTTTGAACCAGTTTGCGGAGAGATAGGTGAAGTCTCCCGGACCGACAAACCCGTCTCCGTCGACATCCGGGCGCGGATCGTAGTTGCCGTCTCCGTCTGAGGCGAACCATGCGGCCGAAAGAAGGGCAAAGTCGCCGGGTCCGATGAATCCGTCCCCATCAATGTCGGAGGGGTTGACCCGGAGCCGTTTCGTTTCGGACCAGGAACTCGTTTTGGTCGAAATGCCGTCTCCCAGGGCGCGGACACGGTAGAGAACCTCCGCTCCGTAGGGAAGTTTTTTAATCCTGTATTCGGAATTTTCCGTCGATTTGCCCGACCATGACACGCCGCCGTCGACGGACCAGGCGATTTCGTAGCCGGAGGCTCCGGCCACACTGTTCCAGATGACGGAGTGGGAGTTGCGTCCCGCCGAAGCCGCACTGCGGATTTTGGGAACGGCAAGTGCGGCCGGGTCCGGCTGGGCGATGTTGATCACGACCGGCGCCGACCAGATCGCTTCGTAATTGTTTTTGATCACGACCGTTTGAACGGTATTCGATCCGGGTTGCCGGAAAGAGGGGGGGGCTTCGAGCTGAATGCCGCCGCAAAAATAGGAGACGGTGTAGTTGTCAGATCCGGCATTGCCGGGTCCGGCGACCGTGACAGTGTGCGTCTGGCCGTCATAAGGGCCGTCGTAACCTCTAAGCGAGACTTCGGTCAGCGGAGCGACCGGTTTGAGTGTGATGAGAATTTCAAGCCATGCCGACATACCGCTGTAGCCGGTCAGGCGATATTTTTGGTAAGCGGCATTCCATTCGATTGAACAGGTTGCTGTTCCTGTACGGCCGTCCGCCGAATCCGAGACGATCAGTCCGGTGTAATAGGCGGGGTTCGACGGGGAAAGATTTGCGTTGTACGTGTACCCCCATACCGTGACGGCGGAAGCGCCGATCGGAATTTCGGGGGTTTTCCCCAGGTAAAGGCCGATCCCCGCCATGACGCCGTATCCCTGCCGGAGAAGGTTTGCCGTCTCGCCCATCGCCGATGCGTCCGCGTCGGTGATATTCCAGATTGGCCGGCCGCTGAGGTCCCTTCCCGAAAAACCGGGATAGAGTCCGGCGATCCCCTGATTCAAGACGCTGCTGAGGCTCTGTTTGAAGCCGGACGGCCTGCTGATCAGCCCGGAGATTACTCCTGATTCGGCAAGCCTGTCGGCGATGTAGGCGTATATTTCATCGTCGCCGCGGAAAAGGGGGTCATCGGGCGCAACGCCCGGCGCGGCAACCGAATATCCCCAGTTGGTATAGGCGATGACGTTTGCCGCCGCCGCCGCGAAACTGCGGAGCGAATCGCCGCTGCCGTTTTGATTCACATCATGGCAGGTGCCGACATTGTATTCTCCGGCCGCCGCGGTCGGCATGGGAGATCCGACAAACGCGTCTTCAGCCTCTGCGATGCCCGCAGCCGAGGCGAACGCCTCTCCGACGGGGAAAGGGACCGTGCTGAGCGCGAGCCTTTCTTCGAGCGTTTCAAACCGGAAAGAGCGGAAACGGGTGTTCATCTTGGTGCTTCCCGTCGTTCTTCTTAGGCAGGATAATGCATTTCTTCGCTGTCGGCGGCCTTAAACCAATTCGCGGAGAGATAAGTGAAATCGCCCGGTCCGATGAATCCGTCCCCGTCGATATCGAAACGGGGATCCCAGTTTTCGCTTCCGTCGGAGGCGAACCACGCCGCTGAAAGGAGTGAAAAGTCGCCCGGCCCGATAAATCCGTCCCCGTCGAT
>ONWH01000310.1 GCA_900321495.1 uncultured Planctomycetota bacterium | reverse complement strand
TCGTACAAGGCGTGGCGTCTCGAACAGAATTTCCGCCGCCTCAACTGGCAGCTGAACGACACCTATTCCTACGACCTGATCCGCGCGGTCAAGCATCCGGAATACCTCTATCAGGCGATTGAGGACATGACCGAACGGTTTCCCGACGAGTTCGATCCGAAAGATTACAAGGAGCGGCTCGACCGGGCGTGCGAGCTGGTCGGCGAGACCGCGTCCGATCCGTCGCGCCTGCCCGAAGCCCTGGAGAACTTCAACAATCTGCGTTACGAGATTCTCCTCTCGCTGCCGCTGCTGAAAGACTTCGATACGATCATCGCGCGCAAGACGACCAATCCGGAACTTCAGAACAACTGGATGGCGAACGCTTCGCGTGGAAAGGTGCAATACGACGATGCGATCGTCGAGTTCGACCCGAAAACGCGCGACTCGGAGTTCACCGAGCTGACCCGCGGGCCGAACGGTTCGCTCGCCGCCGACATCTGCCTTCACTGGGATGCCGATAAGTTCCTCTTTACCGGCCTTTCGGACAAGAACACCTGGCAGATCTTCGAATACTCCTTCGCCGACGGTTCGGTCCGTCAGGTAACGCCCGGTATGGGGAGCGACGTTGACAATTTCGAAGGGTGCTACGTTCCCGACGGGAGCACGATCTTCATTTCGAACGCCTCGATGATGGGGATTCCCTGCATCGGCGGGAGCGGCTATGTGGGGAACATCTACCGTCTGGAAGCGGACGGCAAGACGGTTCGCCAGCTTACGTTCGAGCAGGACAACGACTGGTGCCCGGTCATCCTTGAAAACGGCCGGATCATGTATCTCCGCTGGGAATATATCGATACGCCGCATTACTTCTCGCGGATCCTCTTTACGATGAATCCCGACGGCACGAACCAGGTCGAGCATTACGGCAGCGGTTCATACTGGCCGAACAGCCTCTTCTTCGCGCGGCCCCTGCCGGGACAGTCGTCGAAGTTCGTCGGCATCGTTTCGGGCCATCACGGCGTTCCCCGTTCAGGCGAAATGGTTATCTTCGATCCGTCGCTCGGCCGGCAGGAAGAAAAAGGCGCTGTTCACAAGATCACCCATCCGGGGGAAGCGATCGAACCGGTCATCAAAGACCAGCTCGTCGACGACATCTATCCGCAGATGCTCAACCCCTGGCCCCTTTCCGACGACTATTTCCTCGTTTCTTCACGGATTCATGCGTGGAACGAACCGTGGGCGATTTACCTGGTCGACACTTCCGGCAACATGACCCTTCTCCGCCGCGACCAGAAATACAGCCTCTTGGAACCGATTCCGCTCATGGAGCAGGAAGAGCCGCAGACGATTCCCGACCGGACCGTTCCGGGCGCGAAGGAATCGACCGTCTTTATCACCGACGTCTACTTCGGTCAGGGGCTTCCCCAGGTGCCGCGCGGCACGGTCAAGAAACTCCGGCTTTACGCGATCAGTTACGGTTACCGCGGAATCGGCGGCCACGACGCGTTCGGCATGGAGAGCTGCTGGGACGGCCGGCGTATGATCGGTGAAATCCCCGTCTTTGAAGACGGCAGCGCCACGTTCAAGATTCCCGCCAACACGCCGGTGGTCGTTCAGCCGCTCGACGAGAACGGTTCGGCGATTCAGCTGATGCGTTCGTGGTTCGTCGGAATGCCGGGCGAGACCGAATCGTGCATCGGGTGCCACGAAACGCAAAATGACGTTTCGCCGGTCAAACAGACCGAAGCGCAGCGGAGCGCGCCGACCCCGATCGAGCCGTTCTACGGTCCGGAGCGCCCCTTCTCGTTCGACGGGGAGATTCAGCCGATTCTCGACCGCTACTGTGTCGGCTGCCATGACGGGTCGAAGGAAGGACGTCCGAACTTTGCTGATACCACGCCGGGCCCCCGGAACTTCTCAAAGGCGTATCATGCCCTGCACGGCTATGTGCGCCGTCCCGGTCCGGAATCGGACATTCACGTCCTTCAGCCGATGGAATACCACTCCTCGACTTCCGAGCTGATCGTTCAGCTTGAAAAGGGGCATCACAACGTGAAGCTTGACAAGGAATCGTGGGAAAAGCTGGTCTGCTGGATCGACCTGAACGTGCCGTATTTCGGAACGTGGACCGAAATCGCCGAGGCCCGGAACGCCAAGAAGGGGTCCGATCCGCTCAAGAGCATCGCCAGCCGCTATGTGGAGCTGAAAGAGCTCTACGCCGACAACGACCTGAATTACGAGACCGACTCGTACACCGGCGACCGCGTCGAGCGGCCCGAGTTTCAGCCGCCCGAAAAGGCCCCGGAACCGGACCGGAGCGCGCCTCGCCTCTGCGCGTGGCCCTTCACGCCGCCGGAACCTCAGACCGAAAAGCTCAATGTCGAGGGGATCGAAATCGAATTGGCGAAGATTCCGGCCGGCTCGTTCGTCATGGGCGACGAAAAAGGCTGTCTCGACGAATTGCCCCGCCGTGAGGTGAAGATCGAACGGCCGTTCAGCATGATGACGACCGAGGTCTCGAACGCGCTTTACGCTTTGTATGACAAAGACCACGACAGCCGTTTTGTCGACCTGTGGAACAAAGACCACAACCGGCCCGGGTATCCGGCGAACCTTCCCGATCAGCCGGTCATCCGCGTCAGCTGGCAGGAAGCGGTCGGCTTCTGCGCCTGGCTGAGTGAAAAGACCGGCCGGAAGTTCCGTCTGCCGACCGAAGCCGAATGGGAATGGGCGGCACGCGGCGGGAGCGACCAGCCGATGTGGTTCGGCGGGCTCGACGCCGATTTCGGCCCGTATGAAAACCTGGCCGACATCAGAACCAAACTGTTCGTGGTTGAAGGGGTCGACCCTCACGTCAAAGATGCCGTCGCGGACTGGGAAGCGTTTATTCCGCGGATTGACAGCGTCGATGACGGCAACTTTATGGAAGCGGACGTCGGCAGCTACGCGCCGAACCCGTTCGGCCTGCGCGACATGCTCGGAAACGTCTGCGAATGGACCGGTTCCAGCTACCGTCCCTATCCGTATAACGCGTCCGACGGGCGGAACGACGGGAACCTTTCCGAAAAGAAGGTCGCCCGCGGCGGTTCGTGGCGCGACCGGCCGAAGTGGGGCCGCGCCGGCGTGCGTAAACCCTACGAGTCGTGGCAGCGCGTCTTCAACGTCGGGATCCGGCCGGTTTGCGATGACTGACCGGCGGATTCTCCCCTGTTCCGGGCCGGTCGACGCCGTTGTGACCGTGCCCGGGTCGAAGAGTCTGACGAACCGCGCTCTCCTGGCGGCGGCGCTCGCCGGAGGAACGTCGGTCCTCACCGGCGCGCTTGACGCCGAAGATACGCGCATCATGGCCGGGGCGCTCCGGGAGATCGGCTTCAAGACCGATCTTTCCGACTTCTCGCGCCGGCTCGCCGTCGTCGGCGGCACCGCGTCGCTTCCGGCGCGCGCCGAGCCGGTCAGGCTATACGTCGGGAACAGCGGAATCACCGCGCGTTTTCTGACCGCCGCCCTTTCGTTCATTCCCGGCACATGGGAACTTTTCGGCAAGGAACGGATCTATTCCCGTCCGATCAGCGACCTGTTGGCCGCGCTTCGCCCGCTCGGCGCGCAGATCGAGCCGCTCGGCGCTCCCGATGCGCTCCCCCTGAGAATTAAGGGCCGTCCCCTGCCGGGGGGCGGGATTTCGGTGAAGGGGAATATCTCGAGCCAGTTTTTGAGCGCCCTGTTGATGGCCGCTCCCCTGGCCCGCGGCCGTCTTGTAATACACGTTGCCGGGGAACTCGTCTCGCGCCCCTACGTTGAAATGACTCTGGCGGTGATGAGGTCGTTCGGCGTGACGGTTGAAACCCCCGACCCTCAGACCTTTGTCATCCCCGAATCGGCGGCGTACGCTCCCGCCGGCTACGCGGTTGA
Source organism: uncultured Planctomycetota bacterium (assembly GCA_900321495.1). Lineage (GTDB taxonomy): Bacteria > Planctomycetota > Planctomycetia > Pirellulales > Thermoguttaceae > RUG695. The sequence goes on along the minus strand of ONWH01000310.1, from coordinate 5,768 downwards.
GCCGGACGCCTCGGCGGCGAGCTACTTCTTCGCCCTGCCGGCGGTCGTCGGCGGACGCGTTTTGGTCCGCGGCCTGGGCGCGGACTCTCTCCAGGGAGACGTCGGTTTCGCCGGCCTGCTGGGGCAGATGGGGTGCCGTATCGGGTACGAGCCGGAAGGGATCCGCGTTACACGCGAGACGGTTGGCGGCAGACCCGCCCAGCTGGTCGGAATCGACGTCGATATGAACGACATCAGCGACACCGTCCAGACCCTGTCGGTCGTCTCCCTCTTCGCGGTCACGCCGACCCGGATCCGGAACGTGGCGCACATCCGCGGAAAGGAGACCGACCGGATCGCAGCGGTGGCCGCCGAGCTTCGGAAATTCGGTGTCCGTGTCGACGAGTACGACGAGGGGCTCCAAATCTGGCCCCGGCCGCTCGATCAGATGACCGGCGCGCGGATCGAAACCTACGACGACCACCGGATGGCGATGAGTTTTGCCCTGGCGGGACTCGCCGTACCGAACGTCGTGATCGAAAAGACCGAGTGTACCGCCAAGACCTATCCGGATTTCTTCGATGACCTGACCGCCGCGCTCGGGCACCCTTCCTCGCAGGAGCTTCAGGATCCCTGAAAATGAAGTGCGGAAAATATCGTAGTTGAACAGTCCGGCTTGAAATGGTAATATAGATAAGGGATAATCGGGACCGTTTCGAAGCGTCATCCGCGTAAAAGACGCCGGTCCCGCCGTCAACAAGAACAGGAGTCGCAGAACAGCAAAGCAGAATGGAAAACCACAGTAAAAATTTGCAGCGTATCAATGAAATGATCAGGGTTCCGCAGGTCCGGGTCATTTCCAACGAGGGGGAACAGCTCGGCGTTATGCCCACGTCCGAGGCTCTGAACAAGGCGCGCGACCTTGACCTGGATCTGGTCGAAGTCGCACCCGATGCGAAGCCCCCGGTCTGCAAGATCATGAACTACGGGAAGTTCAAGTATCAGCAGCGGAAGAAAGACTCGAAACAGCAGGCGGTTAAGGGGCGCCTGAAAGAGCTTCGAATGCGGCCGAAGACCGGCGAAGCCGATATCATGGTCAAGGTCAACAAGGGACGCGAATTTCTGACGAAGAAAGACAAGGTTCTTGTTTCGATCAATTTCCGCGGCCGCGAGGCGGCTCACGTCGGGGAAGGAATGAAGCTGATGGAATTCGTGATCGAACAGCTCGCCGACGTCGCCAAGGTCGAAGCGCCTCCGAAGCAGATGGGCAAAAAGATCAGCTGCACGCTTGCCCCCAAATAAGTCTCTTTTCCTTTTCGGCTGTCGGGATAGTTTGATTCAATGTCAGGATGGGCCGCGGTCCGTCCTGACGCCCCCCGTTGTCACGGAATGAACGAAAGCGGTTGTGCCATGAAAGGACTCGCGCGTACCCTGTTGCTTCTCCTGTCAGCGATGCTGACCCTCTCCGTATTCGCCGCGGCGCCGCAGGCCGAAGAGCCGGCCGATGCGCAGGAGGACGAGACCGCCGCGCTCAGCCAGTTCCGCATCGACAACGTCCTGACCATCCGCAAAGAGGGTGAAGAGGACGGCATCCGCATCGTTACGACGACCCTTTTCGGCAAAGGGATGGTGATCGATTTCATCGGCGACAACGACGAGGTGATCATCTACAACCGGAAGACGAAGACGTTCATCCTCCTCGATCCGATTCACCGCGTTCAGACGGAACTGGCGCTGAGTGAAATCGACCAGTTCATCGACAGTCTTCGCACGGTCATTTCCGATAAGAAAGACCCCTTTTCCCAATTCCTTTTGAAACCCGCCTTCGAAGTCACGCGCAGCGACGAGTCGGGGGAACTCTCGTTCATGAGCAAGTGGTACGAGTACCTTGTCACGACCCGTTCGTTCGACGACCCCGAGCTGAGCGAGGTCTATTTCGAGTTCATCGATGTCTACACGAAACTGAACCTTTACCTGAACCCGGGAAACTACACGCCTCTGGCGCGCATGGCGGTGAACGAGCTTCTGGCCCGCGAGAAGCGGTTTCCGGCGAAGATCCGCCTGACTCTCTATCCGAAGGGAAAAACCCTTTTCGCCAAGCCGGACATTATCACCAGCGAACATAAAATTATCCGCCGCCTTTCCGAGGAGGATCTGGGCCGGATCGTCCGGGCGAGCCATTTTTCGGAACAGTTCCCGAAACGGACGTTCGGAAACTATTACAAGACCGCAATCCAGCATCAGTAATTCTCTCCCAGGGTGTCCGTCATGCCGAAGAAGCTCCTTTGCGCCTTCCTGATCTTTTGCGCCGCCGCCGTTGCGCAGGCCTCGGACCTGATACAGGTGACCGGCACGCTTCTGCCGGCCGCCGGCGCGGCGCGTCTCTGGCAGCGTCCCGAGGGGGCGGAAGGGAAACCGGTTGCCTGGCTTCTGGTGCACGCCGACCATCCCGGCACGCACACCTATCCCGTCGCGCAGGGCCGCATTCCGAACTCCTTTCCGACGAAGATCACGCCGCGGTTCCAGGGAGAAAACGCGCCGTTTCTGATCGGCGAATTCAAAGGGGCGACCCCCGCCCTGTCACACGAGTTCGGCGATGCCGTCCTCGAAGAGTGGCACGATGCCTTCGACGCTGTTGCGCCGGTCTGGCTCCGTGCGGGAACCCGGCTCGCCTCCGATCCGGTCGACGCGGTTCTGGGCTATGCGCCGGAAGCGGAAATCGACGCGCTCTGCTGTGACGAGAATACATGTACCCCGGTTCACGAGACGGTTCTTTTTCTGCCCGAACGGAACACCGAAACCCTCGACGCGCTTCTTGCCGCCGCCGCCGAGCTCTATCCTGCCGTTCCCGATTCCGAAACGCCCGCCGCCGGGACGCTCGTCAGCGGCGGTCTGGGCCGAAACCTCCTTTACGCCTTTTTCGGCGGGATGATCCTGAACATCATGCCGTGTGTCCTGCCGGTGATCGGGCTGAAAATCGTCAGCTTCTTCGAGCAGGCGGGGAAACGCCGCCGCCGCGCGTTCTTCCTGAACCTCTGTTACGCGGCGGGGATCCTTTCGGTCTTTACGGTTCTGGCGCTGATGAGCGTCGGCCTTTCGTATCTGTTCACCTACGGCGCGTTTCAGATCGTGATGGGCTGTGTCGTCTTCGCTATGGCGCTCAACCTGATGGGGGTCTGGGAGATCACGCTCCCCGCCTTTCTGGGGGGGCGCAGATCGGGCGAGCTGATGGGGAAGGAAGGGGGGCTCGGCGGCTGGTTCAAGGGGGTTATCACCACGCTCCTGGCGATCCCCTGCGGCGCGCCCCTGCTGAGTCCCGCCCTGGTCTGGACCGACTCGCTGATCAAGAGCGGTTCGGTCATTTCGGTTCTGCTGATCTACTGGGTGATCGGCCTGGGGATGGCGGCGCCCTTTCTGGTGATCGGCGCGTTTCCCGAGCTTCTCCGTTTTCTGCCGAAACCGGGCGCCTGGATGGAGACGTTCAAAAAGGTGATGGGTTTTGTCCTCCTTCCGGCGGTGATCTGGATTCTCTTTTCAATGCCGCTCGGCCTCATCATGCCGATGACCGCTCTTCTGGCCTCCCTCTGGTTCGCCTGCTGGCTCCTGGGACGGGATCAGTACAACCCCGACCGGAAGCGCCTTTCCGCGTGGCTGTTCGCCCTGGCGGTCGTTGCGGTAACGGTTCTTTTCTCGTTCCGGCTTCCGTTTTTGCGCGGCGAAACATATCCCCTGCCGACCCTGCAGGGGGGATTTGAGGAAAAGCTCGTCCGTTGGGCGACCCGTGCCGCACGAAGCGGCGAACTTGTCCGCGGCGACTGGCGGCTGTTCGACCGGAACGAGTTCGACGCAGAACTTCTCCGCGGCAACACCGTCGCGGTCGACTTCACCGCCGACTGGTGCATGAACTGCAAGGTTCTGGAAGGAACGGTTCTCCGTGCGCCGGAAATCGTGTCCCTTTTCCGCGAGAAGGGAATCGTCACGATGACCGCCGATTGGACCAGCCGCGATCAGACCGACGAGAGCCGCGAGATCGGCACACTGCTGAACCGGTACGGCGGGCAGCAGGTTCCCGTTCTGATGATTTTCACTCCGGAAAATCCCGACGAACCGGTCATCCTCCGCGGACTTTTCACCAAAGAGACTTTGATAAAAGAAATCAATTCACTCGAAAAATAATTCTGATTTTTTAAAAAACTGGCGCTACCCAGGAACCGGACTGGTGTTCAACCCTTCAGAGGATTCGTTTACTCGTCGTAGGCGAAACTTCGTCTTTGCCGGTAGGAAAACGGGCTTGCCGGTAAAACGGGGGTGTCTGAATCGTTCTCCTCAGACACCCCCTCATTCTTTGTCCGCGCGTTTTCGGCCGCCTCTTTTACGGTTCGTCCGTTTCGCTCCGCTCCGCGCCGATCGTGACCAGATTTCCGTCCTTCCCCTTTTCGTAGACTTCCTGGAATCCCGGGAACTGATGGAACAGCTTGTCATGCTGCGTAAAGAGGAGCCGGATCACGACGATTTTGCTGTCGTAGTCGCCGATCCCCTGTGTGAAGAAATAGCGTCCCAGTCCCGCCACATACTTGTCGGAAGGTCCGATCACGAGGAACTGGCCCGGCCGCAGGGGAAAATTCCCCCGCAGTTCGTCGAACGTCTTGGTCGGCTGCTCTGTCGTCCGGACCAGCTGCCCGTACTGGTATTTGGTGACCGGCTCGGCGTCGCCGAAGGTCAGAAACGGGGTCAGCTCAAACGAGACTGAACCGTCGGGGAGCGGATCCGCCGCCACCGAAAGGGAAGTCGTCGCGTTCCGATAGAGTTCGGCGGCGAACGATCCGCCCGCATTGGTCAGGACCGGGATCCGGTCGACCGGCTTGTCGAGTGTCGGAATCACCGTAATTTTCCCCGGCTGGAGTGTCTGAATCTTCGAGAGGGTCAGTGCCGAGGCGTGGTCCTTTTCGAGCGAAACTTCCTCTTCGAGCGACTCGCGCAGACCCCGCCCCTTGATTTCCATCAAACGCGACAGGGGTTCCGGAATCGAGGCGCCGATGATTCCCGCGCGAAACCCGTTCCCCAGGAGGCGGCTCTTTACCGCCGGGTCGAGCACCTGCTCGTCGACCTCCTGCCAGAGCGCCTCTAAGAGTTCACGCTGCTGATGCGGCACATGGATGATCAGAATATCGAACGTCACGGTATCCGGCCCGATATTCGACTGCAAAAGCTCGTTATTTCCGGAACTTTTCGGCGGTTTGTACTCCATAAGGGCCCTGCACGAGAAAGTCGCCAGAAGCGCCATTCCCAGCAGGAGAGTCAGCAGGAGTTTGCGTTTATCCATTCAAAGTTCCCGAAATGCGGAGTTGCGAAGACGGAATTCGGCGCGTAATGGTAGTCTTTTCCGCGTTCGGGGTCAAGAACAACAGACTCTTATATCGGGAAAAAGGGATGTCCCGCACACGAGCGCCGCAACGAAAACGGAGCAGGGAATACGCGCCGCGTCAGACGGCGTAGAAGACGGCGAAAAAGTGCGTGATACTCCCGGCCAGGACAAAGAAATGCCAGATGGCGTGGAGCCATTTCTTGTCGATGATGAAGAAGACCGCGCCGACCGTGTACGCGATCCCGCCGATCACCAGATAGGTGAGCGAAAGGGGGGGAATTACCGCCAGGAGCGGCTTGATGGCGATCAGCACGAGCCACCCCATGATCAGGTAGAGGGGGATCGAAAGCCAGGTGAGCCGGCAGGCGAAGACGGCGTCCATCGTCACGCCGAAGAGCGCCAGCCCCCAGATCAGCCCGAAGAG
>ONWH01000205.1 GCA_900321495.1 uncultured Planctomycetota bacterium | reverse complement strand
GCGAGCGACAGAAAGAAGTTTACCTCAGGAAAAATTTCATTCAAGGGGGGTGAAAATGCTTTTTTCAAAAAATTTTTGCCTGTTTTCACGGCGCGCAAAAAGGGGTATAATCGCCCTATGCCGGAAATCAAGCTACTGAACGCATCGCTGATTAACAAGATCGCCGCGGGGGAAGTGATCGAACGTCCCGCGAGCGTCGTCAAGGAACTTGTCGAAAACTCGCTCGACGCCGGCGCCAAAAAGATTGAAATCGACATCGAAAAGGCGGGGAGCGACCTGATCCGCGTCAGCGACGACGGGTGCGGGATGCGCCCCGAACAGCTCCGCCTGGCGCTCGCCCAGCACGCGACCAGCAAAATCTTCGAGACCGACGACCTGTTCCGTATCGGTTCATTCGGATTCCGGGGGGAGGCGCTCGCCTCGATCGCCGAGGTCAGCCAGCTCTACATCAAAAGCTGTTCCGACGAGGCCCCCCACGGCGCCGAGCTCCGCGTTGAGGGGGGCGAGCCGCAGTCCGAACCGGTTCCCTGCGGAATGCGGCGCGGAACCGCGATCGAGGTCCGGAATCTCTTCTTCAATACGCCGGTCCGCCGCAAGTTCCTCAAGGGGGCGATCACCGAGTTCGGCCACATCTCCGAGGCGGTCGCCCGCCTGGCGATTCCGAACACCGAAGTTCATTTCGTTCTCCGGCACAACGGCCGCGCCGTCTATGACCTGCCCCCCTGCGCGGGGATCCGCGAACGGGTCTCGCGCATTTTCGGGCCCGACTTCGCCGCCAAACTGATTCCGATCGAGGCCGGCAGCGAAGAAATCCGCGTCAGCGGCTACATCGGCCACCCCGACCTGACACGGAGCAACTACAGCGGCCAGTACTTCTTCCTGAACCGCCGCTACATCCGGGACAAGTCGCTTCAGCATGCTCTGGTGCAGGCATACCGCGGGCTTCTGATGGTCGGCCGCTATCCGGTCGCCTTCCTGGAGATCGACATCGACCCCTCCCAGGTCGACGTCAACGTCCACCCGACCAAGATGGAAGTCCGTTTCCTCGAATCGAACCGCGTCTACGCCGCGCTCCTTTCGGCGATCCGGAACGAGTTCCTCCGAACCGACATGCGGAGCCGGCCGGCGGCCGACCTTCTCGAAGCCGCCGAGCGGAACACCCCGCAAAACGCGCTCGATCCCGGCCTGGCCGAAGAGATCCGCGAAAACTTCCTCGACTGGTCCGGTCCGAGCCCCGAAGGGCGCAAGGCGCCGGTCCCCGATGCGGACGTCTGTCTCCGCCCGGGTTCGGCGGCCTCAGCGGCGCCGTTCCCCTCACGGGAGCGTTCCGGCGGCGGGTTCCGCCCGTACCCCGATCTTTCTCCGGCACGTTCCGATTTTGAGCCGCCCCGAACCATCGAAGAACGGCGGGTCGACTTCACCGCCGAAGGCGCCGGGTTCCGCGCCGATGCCGAAGACGGCGCCCCCGCGGCCGGACCCGGCCCGGACAGCGGCGTCGCGCGCACCCCCGACGGGAAGCCGGTCATTCAGATACACAACGGCTTTCTCGTCTTCGAGACGGAAACCGGCATGGCGATCGTCGATCAGCACGCGATGCACGAGCGGATCCTCTACGAAAAGATCCGCGCGTCATACAAAAACAAGGGGAAACTCGATTCCCAGCGGCTCCTCGTTCCCGAGCCGGTCGAACTGACCCCCGAAGAGTTCGCCTCCGTTCTGGAAAACCGGGAAACGCTTGAACGGTTCGGAATTATCGCCGAAGAGTTCGGCGGGAACACCGTTCTCGTTTCGGGATACCCGCGCGTTCTGGAAAAATCGCCGCCGAAAGAGATTTTCGTCGAAATTCTCGGCATCTTGATGAAGCGGGGAAAAGAGAACATCGAGTTGGAAGACCTGCTCGACGACATTTTCCGGACCTGCGCCTGCCGCGCCGCGGTCAAAGAGGGGGACACGCTGCGCGGCGACGCGATGCGCGAACTCCTCGGCCAGGCGCAGCGCGAAGTCAACTCGCACCACTGTCCCCACGGCCGCCCGTCGATTCTTCTCCTGTCGGTGCAGGAGCTCGAAAAGATGTTCAAAAGGACGTAGGGCGCGTCCGGCGCCTCACGCGGCACACGGAAACCGAACGGTTTTCGGGCGATTTGTTTTCCTTCACGTTACACGCAAACCGCAAGCGGAGCGGGGCGGCTTTTCAGCCTTCTTTCGGCAGACACTTCCGCTTCCTGCAAAACCGCCAGGCGGCCAGGAGAATCAGGGCGGCCCCGGCGGCGATCAGCGGGAGACGCGCCCGGAAGCCGCACACGAAATCAGGTTCGGGAAAGCCGTAATGGGGAAGCCTGAATTCCTTCGGGGAAATTCTGCCCGGCTTTTCCCATGTGTAAAACGACGTGTACTTCCAGTTGAGCTCCTCAATCTTCTGGGAGACCGGCCGGGGGAAGCGGTCCGGCGTCTCGCCGTAGTCATTCTCGACGCTATACTGTCTGTATCTCTTGCCGTCGGTGTAGGGCAGATCGCTGTTTCCGTTTTTCACCGCGATGCGGTAGTC
>ONWH01000206.1 GCA_900321495.1 uncultured Planctomycetota bacterium | reverse complement strand
GAAGAAACGGTGAAACTCGTCGGTAAAGACATTCCTTTGGAGGACAATCCCGACTTCAATCCCCAATGCCGCCCGCGGGTCCGGCTTCATCGGATGTCTCCGGCTGACCGCGCGCGGTTCGTCGCCGGGCATCCATCGTTCGGGCGGATCGTCTGCCGCTGTGAAGATGTCTCGGAAGGGGAGATTGTCGACGCAATTCACCGCCCTTGCGGAGCGACAACCGTTGACGGTGTCAAGAAACGGACCCGTCCCGGATTCGGGAAGTGCCAGGGAGGATTCTGCCAGCCGCAGGTCGTTAGGATTCTGGCGCGCGAACTCGGCAGAAAACCGGAGGAAATCCGCGAAAAGTCTCCCGGTTCGCACATTCTCCTCGAGGAGATCGGAGTGAAAAGCCGTGACTGACACGATCATAACCGAAAGATTCGACCTGGTCATCATCGGCGCCGGTTCAGCGGGACTTGCCGCGGCCGCCGCAGCGGCCAAAGCCGGAGTTCAAAAGATACTGGTTCTCGAAAAAGAGGATCATCCCGGCGGGATTCTCCTTCAATGCGTACACAACGGATTCGGTCTCCATCGGTACAAGGAAGAGCTGACCGGCCCGGAATACGCCGAACGTGTCCTTGCCGAGTCGTGCCATCACGCGATCGATCTGCGCTGCGGTGCTATGGTCCTGTCGATCACTCCGGAAAAGGTGATCCGCTATTCCGGCGAAAAATACGGCTACCGGCAGGCTTGCGCCAAGACAATCATCTGCGCAACCGGCGCCGACGAGCGGACGCGCGGTGCGGTCCGGATCCCCGGCGACCGGCCGACCGGCGTTATGACCGCAGGGCTGGCGCAACATTACATGAACCTCGACGGCTACATGGTCGGTCGGCGTGTCTTCATCCTGGGGAGCGGCGATATCGGCCTGATCATGTCGCGGCGCGTTGCCCTCGAAGGGGGACAGGTCCTCGGCGTGGCGGAACTGATGCCCTACTCGAACGGTCTGGCGCGGAATATCGCCCAATGCCTGAACGACTTCGGAATCCCCCTCTACCTGAGTCATACCGTCCGCATAATCCGCGGAAAAGACCGTCTCGAACAGATCGTTCTCTCACAGGTCGACGGTAACTTCGATTTCATTCCGGGGACCGATAAGACATTCGACGTTGACACACTTCTCCTTTCGGTCGGTCTGATCCCGTCGAACCGTCTTCTGACCGATCTGGGGGTCCGACTTCACCCGAAGACCGGCGGACCGGTTGTCGACGAAACACTCCAGACCTCGGTCCCGGGGGTATTCTCGTGCGGGAACAGCCTCCACGTCCATGACCTGGCCGACTTCGTCAGCATTGAAGGCGAGACCGCCGGTCTGGCCGCCGCCCGATACCTCGCGGGAGAAACCGGTCGGCTCTCAGACAGCGCACCGTTAATCAAAACCGAGCCGGGTGAGGGGATCAGCTATCTCCTTCCCGCAAAACTCCACACCGAAAACGCCGGCGAGTTCCTCCTGAAATTCCGCGTCAAGAAACCGTATCGGAACGTCGCGCTCCTTCTGAAAGAGAACGGCCGCCTGATCAGAAAGGTGAAAAAGCCGTACCTTCTGCCCGCCGAGATGGAAAACCTGCGTCTGAAAAGAGAAGAGCTGGTCGAACCGGCCGGAACGCTCACATTGGAGATTGCCGATGAGTAAGACAAAACTCCCCGCCGAAATGATCTGCATCGTCTGCCCGCGCGGGTGTCATCTGCGGGTCGACGAGAATCTCAACGTCACCGGAAATGCCTGTTCGCGGGGTGTGGTCTATGCCAAGACGGAACTGACCCACCCGACCCGAACGATTACCTCGACCGTCCGGCTGACCGGAAGTGCGGTCGGGCGAGTCCCGGTCAAGACATCCGAACCGATTCCCAAAGAGAGAATCTTTGACGTCATGGCTGAAATACAACGCCAAAAAGCCGCCGCCCCCGTCGACTGCGGACAGGTACTCATCAAAAACATTCTTGGTCTGGGAGCGGACCTTGTTGCGACCCGGACAATCAGGTCATAACGTGAGCTCTCATTCCGTCCCTGCGGAAAGGTAATTTTTCAAAAAGAGAATCGCTTCCCGATACCCGTTGAATCCGAGCCCCTTGTAAGTCTTCACACAAGCCATCCCTGCGTAGGATACCTGACGAAAGGCCTCGCGGGCGGCGACATCCGAAATATGAACCTCCACCGCCGGAATCTGCACCGCTTTGAGTGCGTCCAGGATCGCAATGCTTGTGTGGGTGTATGCGGCGGGATTGATCACGATTCCGTCAAAAACGCCGTACGCCTGCTGAATCTTCGTGACCAGATCCCCCTCGGAATTCGACTGATAACAGACCGTCTCCACCCCCGCCTCGGCGGCGCTCTTTTCGATAAACGCTACCAACGCGTCATAGTTTTGCGCGCCGTAGATCGCCGGCTCCCGCAGTCCGAGCATATTCAGGTTAGGGCCGTTCAGAACTAAAAATTTCACCGTGGGACTCCGTAAACAATGAAGAAAACAGACAAACGGGCGTCTCTTCCCTCAAAACGCCCATTTACTGCCACACAACTAAATAATCTCATTGTAACTCCCCAGATAGTGAAACTCTTCACACGCCGAGGGAAGTTCGCCCAGCATCTGGAGGAGCTGAGGAGAATAAACCGGCGTATCGAGGTCGAAATAGAACATGAACTCGAATTCCCGTTCCGGAACCGGACGGCTTTCAAGTTTGTTCAGATTGATTCCGAATGTGTAGAGCCTCGAGAGAAACTTGTAGAGCGAACCGGCGGCATGCGGTAGCATCAGCATGAGCGAGGTCCGGTCAGCGCCGGGATAAATCTCCAGATTCTTTGAAATGCAGATAAAACGCGTGTAGTTGTTGTCCTGGTCCTGGACCGACGATTTGAGGCACTCCAGTGCGTAATACTTAGTGCAGAGGCGCGACGAGAGCGCTGCGACATCTTTCCGGCCGGACTTGGCCACCATCTTGGCGGCGACTGCGGTGTTCTCGCACGGAATAATCTTCACGCCCGGGATCGTCTTTAAGAATTCACCGCACTGTGAAATCGCCTGCTGATGCGAATAGATCTCTTTCAGGTCACCAATTTTCGTTCCCGGAATGGCCAAAAGATTGTGGTCGATCTTCTGCCGGACACTCCGGACCACATAAAACTCATGCTTCATCATCAGGTCGTAGACGGTATTGACCGTTCCGGCCGTGCTGTTTTCGACCGGAATGATCCCGTACTGACACAGGCCCTGTTCGATGGCCGAAAAGACCGCATCGAATGTTGAAAAGAAGAGGATATTCGCATTCTTAAAGATCCGGTCGCACGCAATTTGCGAGTTCGCGCCCTCAACCCCCTGACAGGCGACAAAAGCCGTCTGCGGAAAAAGGTTCGGCGTCGTTTCGATCGCGTTGGTGATTTTTTCGGTCAGCGCGGTTCCGTTGCCGACCAGGCGGTTCTGATAACTCCGGCTCAGTTCAAAAATGACCGAATAGAGAAGCCGTGTATATTCTTCGATCTCTTTCGGGGCGAGATTGGCGATTTCGGTGATCTTCGACCTTTCGCGGATCGGGTCGAAAATAACGCGGCGGTTCTCTTTCTTGTAGAGACCGACTTCTCCGCAAAGGCGCATGCGTTCGGCAAAAAGGTCAACGAATTTTCGGTCAACTTCGTCAATCTTTGTTCTGAAATCGTTGATATCCACAACAGCTCCTTTCTAATTCCGGCTGTCAAAACGAAACTTCGGTTATCTTTTATT
>ONWH01000252.1 GCA_900321495.1 uncultured Planctomycetota bacterium | reverse complement strand
GTAAAGAAACAGTAACCCCCCAGGAATTTTATTGTGGTAAATCGTAACCTGATTCACAGTCTTGACGCGAACGAGGAAAATTGGGAAGTCGAACTGGCGCAGGCGCTTGGCGACAAAGAAATCGACGGCCAGATTGTTGTCGGCAATGACTTTTCTCCCAACGACATCATTTCCGGCCGGATCGTCCGGATCGAAAAAGAATTCGTAATCGTCGATATCGGCTACAAGAGCGAAGGCCAGATCCCGCTCGCCGAATGGGAAGAAGACGAAGAGCAGCCCCAGCCGGGTCAGACGGTGAAAGTTCTTGTTGAAGAGCTTGACGACACCGCCGAGACGATGCCCAGCGGCATGGTCGCCCTCAGCAAGCGGAAGGCCGCCAAGATCGAAGCTTGGATGGCGATGATGGACAAGGTCAAGGAAGGGGACAAGGTCCAGGGTGTTGTGACCAAAAAGATCAAGGGCGGTCTTCTGGTCGATATCGGCGTCAATGTGTTCCTTCCCGCGAGCCAGGTTGATATCCGCCGCAGCGCCGATATCGGCGAATTCCTCGGCAAGACGATCGACTGCCTCATCCTCAAAATCGACGAGGCGCGCCGCAATATCGTCGTCAGCCGCCGCAAGCTTATCGAAGCCGAACGCGAAGAGAAGAAAAACGCCCTTCTGCACGAGCTGCAGGAAGGCCAGGTCCGCAAGGGGGTCATCAAGAATATCGCCGATTTCGGCGCCTTCATCGATCTGGGCGGGATCGACGGTCTGCTCCATATCACCGATATGAGCTGGGGCCGTATTACCGACCCGAAAGACATTGTCAAAATCAATGAAGAGATCGAAGTCAAGATTCTCCACATTGACTACGAAAAAGAAAAGATCTCGCTCGGCCTCAAGCAGCTGACCGCCAGCCCGTGGGATTCCGTCGAAGAGAAATACCCGATCGGTTCGAAGGTCAAGGGGACGGTCGTCAACGTTATGGGGTACGGCGTCTTCATCAAACTCGAAGAGGGGATCGAAGGCCTGGTTCACATCAGCGAAATGTCCTGGACCAAGCGGATCAATCATCCGAATGAAATCCTCAGCGTCGGCGACGAGATTGAGGTCGTTGTTCTCGGCATCAACAAAGAGAAGCAGGAAATTTCGCTCGGCATCAAGCAGACCCAGGCGAATCCGTGGGAGACGATCGAGCAGAAATATCCCGAAGGGTCCATAATCACCGGTACCGTCCGCAACCTTACCAATTACGGCGCGTTCGTCGAAATTGAAGAGGGAATCGACGGTCTTCTGCACGTCAGCGACATGAGCTGGGTCCGCAAGATCACCCATCCGAACGAAGTTGTGACGAAGGGGCAGACGATCGAATGCAAGCTCCTGTCGATTGACAAGAAAAACCGCCGGATCGCGCTGGGCCTCAAACAGCTCACCGAAGATCCGTGGGAAAACCGGATTCCGAACGACTACCAGCCGGGTCAGCTCGTCAAAGGGACGGTCACCAAGATCACCAACTTCGGTGTCTTTGTGAGCCTCGAAGACGATCTCGAAGGGCTTCTCCACATTTCGGAACTGGCCGACCACAAGGTCGAAAATCCGGAAGACGTCGTCAATGTCGGCGATGAGATTGAAGTCAAGGTGCTCCGCGTCGACCGTCAGGACCGCAAAATCGGTCTGTCGCGCAAACGCGCCAGCTGGACCGAAGAAGAAGCCGCTCAGGCCGAGGCCGCCGAAGCCGCGGAAAAGGGTTCGGAATCGGCCGGCAGCGTCAATCCCGACACTCTGAAAGGCGGGATGGGCGACGATTCCGGTCCGCTCTTCAAACTCTCGCCCGAAGAATGATCCCCGACCGGGACTGACAAGAAGATCACTTGAAATTCTTCGGGATTTCAAGTGATTTTTTTGTGCCCTTCCGTACGGCGGGAACGGACCCGCCTTGCCCGATTTTGGGGAAGGGGATAAAATGAGCCGGAGGTGAAACACACCGTTTCCCTTTCGCGCTTCCCGATCACCGTCTTTCGTCTGTAACCGTCCGATGCCAGAAAAACATCCGCAGAACGACCCCGGATACGACCGTCCCGACGGGCAGCATGTCGGCGCACCCGGTGCGGCGTCCGAGGCCGCGCCGGACGGGAACGCCGCGTCCGGCTTCGAGTTCCTCGAAGAGTCCGAGGCGAAAAAAATCGCCCGCGGGTACCGCGCCGCCTCGCGCAAGGCGCGCCTTTTCCCCGACGCGCCGGGGGTTTACCTGATGAAGGACGCGCGCGACCGGGTGATATACATCGGCAAGGCCAAAAGCCTCAGAAAGCGTACACGCAGCTACTTTCTCCGTCCGGCAATGTCGGATCAGCGTACCGCCGCGCTTGTGCGGGAGATCCGCGATATTGACTTCCTGGAAGCCGAAAGCGAGGTCGACGCCATCCTGATGGAAGCGCGGCTCATCAAAGATATACAGCCGAAGTACAACCGTGACCTGAAAGACGACAAGTCGTTTCCGTACCTGCAGGTCATCGTACGGGAAGAGTTCCCCCGAGTCGAAATCACCCGCACTCCCCGTTCGCACGGCGTCCGGCTTTTCGGGCCGTTTCCGAACGCCTCGCTTCTGCGCGGTGCGCTTACCGCGCTTCAGAAGGTCTTTAAATTCCGCACCTGCGGTCTGGTGATCAAAGAGGGGGATCCGCGTCTGGAAGCGTACCGGCCCTGTGTCCTGGCCTCGATCGGCCAGTGCAGCGCGCCGTGCCGCGGGCGGATTCCGCGCGGGGAGTACCGCAAAGACATCCGCCGTCTCTGCGCGTTTCTTTCGGGAAAGCGGCAGAAGGTGGCCGGTGCGATACGCCGCGAGATGCGTGCCGCCGCCGAAGGGCGGCAGTATGAAAAGGCTGCGGTTCTGCGCGATCAGCTTCTGGCGCTTGAATCGCTCAAGAAGCGCGGTTCGGTGGACAGGCATGTACAGCCGGAAGTCTTTCAGATCGACCCGCGCCGCGGCCTGCGCGGACTGCGTCAGGTCTTTAACCTGAAAGAGGAGCCCCGTGTGATCGAAGGGGTCGATATCGCCCACCTCGGCGGGAAAGAAACGGTCGCATCGGTTGTCCGCTTTATTGACGGGTACCCCTTTAAACCGGGGTATCGCCGGTATAAAATCAGAACGGTTGACGGAGTCGATGATTTCGCCTCAATCGCCGAAGTCGTGACCCGCCGCTTTTCCGAGTCGGAGCGGGGGAATCCGCCCCCTGACATTCTTCTGATCGACGGGGGGAAGGGGCAGCTGCACGCGGCGTGCCGCGCGCTCGAGAATGCTCCGCTTCGGCCGGGAATGATCCTTTCGCTGGCCAAGCGGGAAGAGGAAATATTTCTGCCCGAACGGCCCGAGCCGCTCCGCCTGTCGCGCGACTCGTGGGCGCTGAGACTTCTGCAATACGTGCGGGACGAGTCGCACCGGTTCGCCCAGCACTATCACCATATCCTCCGACGAAAGGCGACTTTGGGGGACGACTGACCGGCGGAAACAGAACGAAGAGAAATATCAATACGGAGTGTCATCATGACGGCGAAAAAGTCGGCAAAAAAGATCGGAATTGCGAAAGCGTGGGGCGGAGTCTTTACCGAGGCGACCGATAAGCGAATGGAGCTCTTTTCGGAAAGCATCTCGTATGACTACCGGCTTTACAGAGAGGATATCGCCGGGTCGATCGCGCACGCGCGGATGCTCGCCGATGTCGGTCTTTTGACCGCCGGGGAGTTCGCCCGGGCTCAGAAGTGTCTCAGGGAAATTGAAAAGGACATTGAAGCGGGCCGCTTCGAGTACACCACCGAAAAAGAAGACATCCACATGCACATCGAGGCGGAACTGACCCGCCGGCTCGGCGATATCGGCAAAAAGATCCACACCGCGCGGAGCCGGAACGACCAGATCTCCACCGATATGCGTCTCTGGGTCCGCGGCGCGATCGACCGCCTCTGCGTCCTTCTGCGCGATCTGCAAAAGGCGTTCGTCAGCCGGTGTGACCGCGACCTCGATGTTATCCTCCCTGCCTACACTCATACCCAGCGCGCCCAGCCGGTTCTGGCTCCCCACTACTGGCTTTCGTATTGCGAGAAATTCGAACGGGACCGGCAGAGACTCCTTGACTGCCGCAAGCGGGTGAACGTCCTGAGCCTGGGCGCCGCCGCCTGCGCCGGCACGTCGCTGCCGATCGACCGCGCCAAGACCGCCGAATATCTCGGATTCGAAAAGGTCGGCCGGAACAGCCTTGACATTTCGGGCGACCGCGATTTCGCGATCGAGTTCGCGTTCGACCTGGCCCAGATCGCCATCCATTTAAGCGGCTGGGCGGAAGAGTGGATCTGGTGGTCCACCTGTGAGTTCAGTTTCTTAAAGCTGCCTCAGGCATTCTCAACCGGTTCCTCCATCATGCCGCAGAAGGTGAACCCCGACTCGCTCGAGCTGATCCGCGGCAAAACCGCGCGTGTCGTCGGGAATCTGCAGTCGCTCATGATTCTGATGAAAGGGCTTCCCCAGGCGTATAACCGCGACATGCAGGAGGACAAAGAGCCGGTATTCGACTCGTTCGACACGGTCAGCGCCTCGCTCGAACTGGCGGCGCCCATCGCGGCGCAGACCGAGCTCAACCGCGAGGCGATCGCCGCGCGGATCGACGACGGCTATCTCGACGCGACGAGCCTGATGGAATACCTGATCCGCGCCGGGGTTCCCCAGCGGAGTGCACACGGAATCGTCGGACATCTGGTCCGTGCGGCAATGACACGCGGAATCCGCCTTTCCGAAATCCCGCTCGACGAGATGCGCGAGTCCGCTCCGCAGATCAGCGCCGACGTTTACGGCTACTTAGACGCCGCCGGCGCGGTACGCGCGATGAAGAGTTTCGGCTCGACCGCTCCGGCAGAGGTTAAAAAACAGATCCGGTGGTGGAAAAAGCAGCTCGGACTCTGAAAGATGTCCGCGGTCGGGCGGTCTCTTCTTTACCGGCGGTATGCTGAAGCTTCGCCGGCCGGGACGTTCGTTTTTTCATCCGTCGAATTTTCGGCTGTAGAGCAGTGTCGCGAATCCGACCACCCCGCAGCTGCTCAGATTGTGGAGCAGCACCCCCGCGGTCGGGTTCAGCAGTCCGCAGGCCGAAAGGGCGATCATCGCCGCATTAAAGAGGACGGCGTAGACAAATCCGGCGCGGATCGTCCGGACGGTCGCCCTTGCCAGGCGCTTTAAGTAGACCAGACGGGTCAGATCATCGGTCATGAGCGCGATGTCGGCGGCCTCGACTGCGATGTCGCTGCCGAAACTTCCCATCGCTGCGCCGACGTCGGCGGCTTTCAGCGCCGGGGCGTCATTGACGCCGTCCCCGACCATGCAGACTTTTGTTTTTCCCGTCCTGAGCAGACTGACCTTTTCTTCCGGAAGAAGTTCGGCGTGAACCTCGTCGATTCCGGCCTGTCTCGCGAAATATTCGGCGGCCGGACGGTGGTCGCCGGTCAGCAGAACCGGGGCGGCGCCGAGAGCCCTTAAACCCGCGACGGTCCTCCGCGCTTCCGGACGGACGGTGTCCGAGAGGGCGACCGCACCCAGGCATTCCGCGGCGTCGGCAACCAGGATCAGCGCTTTTCCCTCCATGCGCAGCGGCTCGAACTTCTGCAGTACGCCGTCGCTGAGCGGCACGCCCGATTCGGCGAGAAATTCCCTCGTTCCGCAGAGGATGCGCCGGCCGTTGACTTCGGCTTCCACTCCGCGTCCGGCGCGCATTCGGAAGTTTTCCGTTTCAGAGAGGGCCAGTCCCGCCGCGGCGGCTTTTTCGCAGACGGCTTTCCCGAGCGGATGCCCGCTCTTCGCCTCCACCGAGGCGGCAAGGCGCAGAAGCGTGTTTTCGTCAAGACCCGCTTTCACCGGCAGGAGGCCGCTCACCTGCAGCTCGCCGCTGGTCAGGGTTCCGGTTTTATCGAACGCGACTTTTTTGACCCGGTCCATCATCTCGAGTGCGGCGCCCGATTTGACAATCACGCCGTGTTTTGCCGCCTGGCCGATCGCCGCCACAATCGCGGTCGGTGTTGCCAGAACCAGCGCACAGGGGCAGAAGGCGACCAGGATCGTCACCATGCGGACCGGATCCCCGGTAAAGAGATATACAAGAATCGCGATTCCCAGTGCGGACGGAATCAGCCAGCCCGCCCATCGGTCGGCAAGGCGCTGAATCGGCGCTTTCTTCTTATCCGCTTCCCGCACAAGGCGGATCAGCTTTTGGAGTGAGGAATCGGAGCCGGCGGAAACCGTTTCAAGGTCGATGGCGCCGAACCGGTTGATTGTTCCGCAGTAGACCGGGTCGCCGGGGCCCTTGTCGACCGGAATCGACTCGCCGGTCACGACCGACTGGTCAACCGCGGTTTCCCCGGCGAGAATCTTCCCGTCAACCGGAATCGATTCCCCCGGCAGGACACGGATGAGGTCGCCCGGTTTGGCTTCGGCGGGGGAGATCATCTCTTCGGCGTTTCCTCTGATTCTGCGGCACTCGGCCGGAGTCAGGCTCAGAAGGTTCTTAAGACCCGCCTCCGCGCGCCTTTCCGTTCTCTTTTCGAGATAGCCCCCGATCGCCATGATGAAGGCAACTTCTCCCGCCGCAAAATAATTGCGGATCGATATGGAAGCGATCATCGCGATGGTGATCAGGAGGGGAACCGAAAAGATTCCGATCCCTTTCTGGTTCGCGGCCCGCAAAACGGCGGCATGCGCCAGAGGGATCCCGCTGATCAGGACCGCACCCCATGCCGGGTCGACCGGAAGTTCTTTCCCCATGACCCTGACAAGAATGAAGCTGGCGGCCAGCAGAATTCCCGAGACACAGGTCATCGGCAGGCTCCGCAGGAGATGAATGATTTTCTTTTCAAGCATGTGATTTCAGAGCGGTGGAAGCGGCCGGTTTAGCCGAGGCTAAACTTTGTTGGAAAATTTTTTCAATACTCACTTCAAGATAACAATTTCAGGATGAAGTGTCAATGATCTCCCGGAGTGAAAATCCCCGTGAAACGGGGTGAAAAGGGGGCTTGCTTCACGCCGGATCCGCTCCGTGCCGGTAGTGTGACGCCTTGAGTTTTTCCCCCCTTCTGGTATGATTGAGAGAGTTGTGCTTCAGGAGCTTTCGTCAATAAGTAACAAGGCCTCCCGCCATTGAACACTCCCGGCAGAAAGGTTTTTATGTCCCTGGTGATGACCCCGCAGGAAAAGAAAGTCATTGATACGATCCGAGCCCTTTCGATGGATGGTGTCCAGAAGGCGAAAAGCGGGCATCCCGGAACCGCCATGGCGCTGGCTCCGATTGCCTACCTTCTTTACAACGAGGTCATGAACTATGACCCGGCGCGCCCTGACTGGCTCAATCGCGACCGGTTCGTCCTTTCGATCGGACACGCGTCGATCCTTCTCTACTCGATTCTCCACCTGGCGGGGGTCTCTGAAAAGGGGGTTCCCGCCGTTACGATGGACGACCTAAAATCGTTCCGTCAGCTCGGCAGCCGCTGTGCCGGTCATCCCGAATACGGCCTGGTTCCCGGAATTGAAATGACGACCGGCCCGTTGGGCGCGGGTCTGGCGACGAGTGTCGGAATGGCGATGGCCGGGCGGTGGCTCGGGCAGCGGTATAACCGCCCCGGTTCCGACCTTTTCTCGTATCGTGTTTATGCTCTCTGCGGGGACGGGTGCATGATGGAGGGGATATCGTCCGAGGCCGCTTCCCTGGCCGGACATCTGAAACTCGGGAACCTCTGCTGGATCTACGACGACAACAAAATCACCATCGAAGGGGCCACCGACCTGGCGTTCTCCGAGTCGGTCGACGACCGGTTCCGTGCGTATGGCTGGAACGTGATCCGTGTGGACGATGTCAACGACCTTCCCGCTCTTCGCGAGGCGTTTGCCGCCGCCGGGGCCGAAACGTCCCGCCCGAGTCTGATTATCGCCAAGAGCCGGATCGCGTTCGGCGCCCCGACCAAGGAGGGGCAGGAATCGGCGCACGGCGCCCCGCTCGGGGAGGACGAGGTCCGCGGCGCAAAGAAATTCTACGGGTTTCCGGAAGAGGAATCGTTCCGGGTTGAGCCGGACGTCTACGGCGTCTTCGCTCAGGCCGCCGCGCAAAAGGGCGCGCGCCTTTCCGCCTCGTGGGAGAAACTCTGCGCCGACTATCGCGCGGCCGATCCCGAAGCGGGGGCGGAACTCGACGGGCTCGCCGCCGGGAAACTTCCCGTCGGATGGGACAGCGCCATTGAAACGTTCCCCGCCGACCCCAAAGGGATGGCGAGCCGCGCATCAAGCGGCAAGGTTCTGAACTGGGCCGCGCTCGGAATTCCGTGGCTTGTCGGCGGTTCGGCCGACCTCGCCCCATCGAACAACACTCTCCTGAAGTTTGACGGCGCCGGCGCGTTCGCTCCCGGCACGGCGGGCCGGAACATCCATTTCGGCGTCCGCGAAAACGGGATGGCCGCCATTGCCAACGGGCTGACCCTCTCGGGACTGCGCGGCTACTGCGCGACCTTCTTCGTCTTTTCGGACTATCTCCGTCCGATGGTCCGCCTGGCGGCGCTCATGAACCTGCCGACCCTCTTCATCTTCACACACGACTCGATCGGTGTGGGGGAAGACGGGCCGACCCATCAGCCGGTTGAACATTTAGCGGCGCTGCGGGCGATCCCCGGAGTGCAGGTTTTCCGGCCCGCCGACGCCAATGAGGTCGCCGAATCGTACCGCGCCGCGCTCGAGACGGCCGATGCCCCGTCGGTCCTGGTCCTCACGCGCCAGAATCTGCCGACCCTCGACCGCACGCAGTGTGCGCCGGCATCCGGCACGCGCCGCGGCGCGTATATCCTGCTCAAAGAGAAAGCCGGCTCGCCCGACGTCATTCTGATCGGCACCGGCAGTGAAGTGGCCCTCTGTCTCGAGGCCGCACGAAAGCTCGAGTCTGAGGGAATCGCCGTGCGCGTTGTCAGTATGCCGTGCCAGGAGCTTTTCGAGCGGGAATCGGACGAATACAAAGAATCGGTTCTCCCCGCCGCGGTTCGCGCGCGCGTCGCCGTCGAACTGGGTGTCCGCCAGGGATGGGACCGTTACCTGGGCTTTGAAGGAAAATTTCTCGGGATGGAAGGGTTCGGCGCCTCGGCGCCCGCCGGCGTCCTGATGAATCATTTCGGTTTCACCGCCGGCCGTCTGGCCGACCTGGCGAAAGAAGTCATACAAAAGTAAAAGGAGACAGTCATGTCCCGCAAATACGCGATCATTATCCCCGACGGGTGTGCCGATCTGCCGATTGAATCGCTCGGCGGAAGGACCCCTCTCGAAGCCGCTGACATTCCGAACATGAACGCGCTGGCCGAAACGGGGATCATCGGCCGCTCGCTGAACGTTCCCGACGGATTTACGCCCGGTTCGGATGTCGCCAACCTGAGTCTGCTCGGCTACAATCCCGCCGACTACTACACCGGCCGCGCCCCCCTGGAAGCGGTGGCGCAGGGAGTCGAGCTCGGCGGCGACGACTGGGCTTTCCGGTGCAACCTGGTCTGCCTCGAAGACGGCAAGATGAAAAGTTTCACCGCGGGGCATATTTCGAGTGCCGAGGGAAAGGAGATCATTGCCGATCTCCAAAAGGTGATTGCTCCCCGCTGGGAGGCGATCGCGCCCGGAACCGGTTCGGTCGAGTTCTTTCCGGGGGTCAGCTACCGCAACCTGATGGTCTTTCGGCCGAGCACCGATGCCGGACGCGCCTTCTTCTCGCAGAAGACGAAGACCTATCCGCCGCACGACTACACCGACCGCGACTACGCACAGGCGCTTCCCGCCGGAGAGGGAGGGGAAGCCGTTCTCGCCCTGATGCGCGAGACGGAAGCCTTCCTGGCCGGCCATCCGGTCAACAGGAAGCGGATCGCCGACGGGAAACTTCCGGCGACCTGCGCCTGGCTCTGGGGACAGGGGAAACGTCCCGATCTGCGTCCGTTCGGCGAACAGTACGGAGGTATCCGCGGCGGGATGATTTCGGCGGTTGATCTGCTGCGCGGGATCGCGGCGCTTCTCCGCTGGGACATCATCGATGTGCCGGGGATTACCGGCTATGTCGATACCGATTACGCGGCAAAGGGAGAGTACGCCGCCCGCGCTCTGGATGACCTCGATCTGGTCTGCGTCCATGTCGAGGCGACCGACGAGTCGTCGCACGAGGGGAGCCTTGAAAAGAAGCTTCAGGCGCTCGCCGATATCGACTCGAAAGTCCTCCCGCCGATTCTCGCAAAGCTTCGGAGTTATCCCGACTGGCGGATTTTCGTCTCTCCCGACCACCCGACCCCGATATCGACCAAGACCCATTCACGCGATTTCGTTCCGTGGATTGTCGCCGGGTCTGATATCGGCCCGATTCCGGGACAGGGGCGTTTCTGCGAAAAGACCGCCGAGACCTCTCCCTGCGCCTATGAACGCGGGTTCGAGCTGATGTCATGGTTCACAAAATAAGAAGAATAGGGTAACCGACGCGGTTTTTCCTCTAACTCGACCTTCGAAAAAACCGATAAGGGAGACGGAGGTCTGGGCGTTTGTGCTCTGAACGCCCCCTCCTTTTTTCAGGAAATCGGGTTTTCGCGGTCAAATCCGGGGATCCCGCCGCAGCCGACGATCCTCCTTTCGGGTTCTCCTCACTGAAATGGTTTCCGGACAGACCGCTGTTTCAGAAGGAGGAGAGGCCGGACCGGTTCGGCAGGGAAAGATCAGTTTTTCAGCAGGAAAGAGACGATGCCAACCTCATTGTTCCAATATGAGATGTTGCCGACCACATGGTTCTATCTCTCTTCCATCATGATCCTGGCGACCGTCTTCCGATTCAGCCGCTTCTTTTCGGTGCGAAACTTCGATATCGTCACCCTCATTCTTTTCACGCCGGGTCTCCTTTTTATTTCGATGGGGCAGTCGCAGACGGGGTTCCTCTGGATCCACGCGGCGGGCCTGGTTTTTTTCTGCCGGCTGATTGCCGACCTGTTCATGGTTCACCGTCCCCTGCTTGACCCGAACCTGACGACTTCGAGCGTTGTCTTTTCGATCGTGATGCTGATCATGTTTTTCGTCCCGAACCTGCTGATCAATCGGGGGGAGCACGTCGAAACCGCGCGGACGATCCGGCTCGAGCAGATGCTCACCACGCAGATGATGAGCGATCTGCGGAAAGGGAAACCGGATCCGATCATGGAAAACCCGGGCTACCGTCCCTTCTACAAGCTGAGCCGAAAAGCGGAGGAGATCCTTCTTCCCTCAAACGACATTCAGGATGAAGTTGAGGCGCGTCTGACCACTTCGGCGATTGCGCACTCCGCGCCGATCCGATTCCCCGGCTGGAACGAGCCGTTCTCGTTCGGCGCGATATCGATGAAATTCAGCTCCCAGCTGGGCAAGTCCGACGCTGCCGGTTCCGCCGCGCCGCCTCGCCGCCCGACGGTCGAGGACTACAACCGAACCCATTCCGCCGATTCGGACGCGGGGGACGATCCGACTCCCGCGCTCGACGAGTTCTTCCTGATCTCGTTCATCCTGCTGGCCCAGTTCGGCGTTGTCTGGGGACTGATTGCGGTCGGTCATTGTCATTTTGGGAACCTCAAGATGGGGCTTGCCGCGGCGATGATCTATCTCCTTCTCCCCCATGTGAACCAAATGCCGGGGAGCCTCGAAAACGTCCTGCCGGGAATGCTCCTGGTCCTCGCCGTGGCGATCTACTGCCGCCCGGTCTTCAGCGGTTTCCTGATCGGTCTTGCCGGTTCGCTCGTCTTTTATCCCTTCTTCCTGATTCCTCTCTGGTGCGGTTTCTACCTGAAGCGGGGACTGCACCGGTTCCTGATCGGAATCCTGACAGCGGTCTTTCTGATGGGGATTCTGCTGATGTTTGCGCCGTCCGAGTACGGCACTTATGCGGAACTCCTCGCGTCAATGTTCGGCCGCCATTCCCTCTGCCTGGTTACTCCGACCGGACTCTGGGCCTCGGTGCCGACCTACTACCGCATTCCGATCATCACCCTCTACCTGGCGATCTGTTTCGGTTTCTTCCTCTGGCCCCCGCAAAAGAACCTCGCCGCCCTGATCGCCTCGTCGGCGCTTCTGATGCTCGGCGTTCAGTTCTGGATGGGGAATAACGGCGGCCTCTACATGGGGTGGTACCTTCCGCTCCTGATTCTGACCTTTTTCCGTCCGAATCTCGAGGACCACGTCGCTTCGGTCAAAGTGCAGGAAGTCTGAAATGGATAAGTTTTTTCTGACCGCGGGGATCCCCGCGTCGAGTCCCGTTCTCTATCGGCAGATACGCTTTTCAGCTGGGGACCCCGCCGCGCTCCTCGAATTTCCCGACCCGAAACTCGTGATTTCCGAGGCGCGGCCGACTCTGTATTGCCGGTCCGCCGAGCGGAACCGCGTCTCGACAACCCTCCTGATCCTCCGCGACATCGAAAACGAGCGGGCGGTTTCGTCGGCGACAGTTGACTATGTCGCTTCCCCCGCCGATTTTTCTCCCGCCGGGGGGCTCTCCGGAGACCGCGAGACGGCAACCGCGCAGAGCGCGGCAGAGGCGTTTCGCCGCTACGGCGCGCCCGAGGTGACCGCCGACCGTTCGCTTCCTCTCATTTACGCGGAGATGCTCCGCCGCGTGTCGGTTCCGATTCGATGCGATATCGAACGGGGGATTATCGAACGGCGCCGAAAGTCCGCCTGGGAGATCGAGGCGGTTCGTGCTTCACAACACGTTACCGAATCGGTGATGGCGTCGGTCTGCACCCTGATCGGTACCGCACCCGCCGATACCGGCGGTGTCCTTCTCCACGAGGGGGAACCCCTCACTTCGGAACGTGTCCGCGCGCTGATCGACCGCCGTCTGCTGGAAGCCGGGTTCATGAACCCCGAATCATCGATCGTGGCGGGTCAGAAAGACGGCGGCGACTGCCACTGTTTGGGGAGCGGCCCCCTGCATCGGGACGAACCGGTCATTGTCGACATTTTTCCGCGGTGCCGGACGAGCCATTATTTCGGCGACTGTACCCGGACGGTGGTCAACGGCACGGTCAGCCCGGTTCATGAAAAGATGCACCGTGCGGTTCAGGAAGCGAAACGCGCCGCGCAGCGGACGATCCGTGCCGGCGTAACGGGGGAAGAGGTCCATCGGGCGGTGATCGCTTCGCTTGAAGCAAGCGGATTCGGTTATGCCGTTCCCGGGAGTGACGAGGCGCAGAACGAGATCCGTCTGACCCACGGTACGGGGCACGGACTCGGCCTTTCGTGTCACGAGCCTCCCCTGCTCGATTTCGGGGGGCCGGAACTGCTGGTCGGCGATATCGTCTCGGTCGAACCGGGGCTTTACAGCAAAAAGTACGGCGGAATCCGTATAGAAGATATGGTCGTTGTGACCCCGACGGGATGTGAAAATCTGGGAGAGCCGATTTCCGAATCGCTCACTTGGACGTAGCTCAGATTTTTGGCTTGACCCCCGTCTGCCAAAAGACGAAAAAAGGAGTATAATACCCGGGTAATGTTGCGCGTTTCGGGTTCGGAGCCCTGCAGTGGTCCCGCCTCCGGAACGAGAACCCCCGGGGCACGGTTTGCGGCGCCCGGCGGGCGTCCGTCCAACCCATAATGCAGGAGGATTTGTTTTGAGTCGCGATCAGAAGCAGAAAGAGGAAGCCATTCAGTTAACCGGAGTGGTGACCGAAGAAGTCCGCGGCGCGTTTCGTGTTAAGTTAGACGACATGGATCACGTCGTCCTTTGCCGCCTGGCGGGAAAGATGCGGAAGTTCCGCATCCGTGTTGTTCCGGGTGACCACGTCCAGGTTGAAATCAGTCCATACGACATGGACCGCGGGCGGATCGTCTACCGCGAGAAGTAACCCGCCCATCTCTTTTCTTTTATCCCGCCGTCCGAAAACGTTTTTCATTCAGGAGCGTTCGCTGTCTTTTCCGGCCGCGGGCCGCTCCTTTTTCCGTCAGCGCGTATCCTTTGGCCGAAACCGTTTGAAACGCGCTGAAAATTTCGGCTAGTCTGTCTCCTCTTCCGGAACGGGAAGGTGACTGAGCGCGTCGCGGTAGAAGCGTGACCAGAACGAGTTTTCGCTCCCCCCCGAAAGGGTTTCCAGGAGGGTGGGATAGGGAACCGTCTTCTCTTCCGCCGGCGTGAGGAGTATCCGATAGGGGGGCGAGGTCGATTCACTGACCGCGATCACCCCGCGGCTCGTCTCCGCCGCCCTGATTGAGACACCGTCGTATCCAAGTTCGAAATCAAACATCACCCGGTCGAGCGGAACCATATCCTCGGGAAACCGGTTGATCAGAATGTCCCCCGGCTGGAATTCGAGTCCGAACTCCTTTTGAAACCGGGTCAGGAATTCCTTTTTGAACCGCGGGCCGAGCAGATGAATCCGCCCGCTGCCGAGGAAGACGCTGTCGGAGAGTTCCCCCTCTTTAACGGCCAAACGTCCCAGAGTTCCCTCAATCCGGGTTGAGACAACCTGCTTTAAGAGACACGCAAGATCGGCATCGTGTATTTCAACACCGCCGAGGTTTGTGTGGCGGCGCGGTGCGGCGCCGGTCTCGGCGAACGAGACGATGCGGCCGGTCAGCCAGGAATTCCCGCCCCAGCCGGCCAGTTTCGGCGCGAACCACGCCAGAACGCTTGTAGGGAACGGCGAGCGGCGGGAATCGAGAATCCAGGCGAGCGGGAACGGCTGGCTCGGCATGGCGGAAGGCGCGTTTGACACGGCTGCGGCTTCCGGCGCTTCTTCCCCTGCGGTATCGGCTTTTGCCGTCTCTTCGGGAATGACCGCTTCGGGTACGGGAACGACGCGGCGCGGCGAAGAGGAGGATTCAGCGCCGCTGCGGCCGAAAAGGGTCAGGGTGATCGGCTCGGGCGCGGTGATTTCCGGCAGGCGGAACCGTGTCAGAACCAGCGAGTCGTCTTCGGCGCGGAGCCAGATTCCGAGGACCTCGTCGATGAGCGATTCGGTTCCGTTCTCGGTGTAGCGTTTCACCTCGTCGGCGGCCGGGAGCACCGCGCGTTCGCCGCGCGTCTTTCCGCTTCCGATCGCGGCGAGTTCGTCGATGATATCAGCGCCGAAACGGCGGCGGGGCCGTTCATATTCACCCGCGATCTGATCGAACAGCTCGTCGGACGGGATCAGGTGGACCCGCCCGATCCGAAAGAGAATTCCCCCTTCCGGGAACCCGTCGGCCCGGCCGTGAAAGAACGGTTCGGCGTCATGCCACTGCGAGAGTTTCAGGTAGAGGTCGGGGATCAGCCATTCCCGTCCCGGCGCGTTTTCACGCGTGCGCGCCAGAGGGGAGTCGGCGGCATGCACCTCTTCGAGCAAAGAGAGAATCCTTGCGCGGTCCGGCCGGTCGGTTCCCAGAGGACGGGCCAGGATTTCGGGGCAGAAGAGGAACGGCGTTTCGGCGCGCCCGGCAAAGAGGGTCAGTCCGAAATAGGTCTGTATTTCAGGACGGACGAACTCGGCGTCGCGCATTTCGGCGCGGACGCGGAACAGGCGGGAGAGGTCAGCTTCCAGGTCGGCGCGGCTGGCGCCGCTGTGACGGTAGAGCACAAGCCCGAGGACGGCCAGAAGGAGCGCCGGCCCCAGCAGGAAAAAGAGAAGAAGCGCCGGGACGCGGCGCAGTTTGGTTCGGGAGAATCCGTTCATTCTGTCGGCGTTTGTGTTTCAAAGGACGGAAGGAGCGCCGCCGGCGGTGAAAAAGACCGCCGGGAAAATGATCCCCGGCGGCCTTTGCAATACGCCCCGAAATGATCAGATCAGCTTCGGGCGGATGCCGGGAACATCGAATCCCTTGAGGAATTCGGCGATTTCGCCCCGAATCCGCGGGGCGACCTTGTCGATGTCGTGGACGTTCTTGCAGACCTGGTCGATCCAGTCGGCGACTTTGAGCATGTCGTTCTCTTTCATTCCCAGGCTGGTCAGCGAGGGGGTTCCGAGACGGACACCGCTGGTTACCGAGGGTTTCCGCTGATCGCCCGGCACCATATTGAAGTTGGCGATGATCCCGCACTTGGCCATCGCCTGCGAGACGTCTTTCCCTGTGAACTCTTCTTTGCGGAAGTCGAGAACGACCAGGTGGGTGTCGGTTCCGCCCGAAGCGACGGCGTAGCCCTTTTCGATGATTGCGCTCACCAGGGCGCGGGCGTTCTTGACGATCTGTCTGCCGTATTCTTTGAACTCATCGGTCATCGCGTAGGCGAACGCCGAAGCCATCGCGGCGATCGCGTGCATATGGGGGCCCCCCTGGAGACCGGGGAAGACCGCGCGGTCGATCCGCTGCGCCAGGTTGAATTTGCTCGCCGCGAAATACTTCTGCTGATACCGGTCCTCGATCTTCGACATGATGAACCCGGCGCGCGGACCGCGGAGCATTTTGTGAGAAGTGCTGGTGACGACGTCGCAGTAGGGAACCGGATCGGGATGAACCCCGGCGATGATCAGCGAGTTGATATGCGAAATATCGGCGACCAGATAGGCGTCGATCTCTTTGGCGATTTCGGCGAACGCGGCATAGTCGAGTTTGAGCGGATAGGCGCTCGTCCCGGCCCAGATCATTTTCGGCCGTTCGCGCAGGGCGATATCACGGACCTGATCCATGTCGATCTTTCCCGTTTCCGGATTCGTTCCGTACGGGACCTGGACGTAATCCATCCCCGAGAAACTGACTTTCCACCCGTGGGTCAGGTGACCGCCGTCGGTCACGGGCATCCCCATGACCTTATCGCCCGGTTTGGCGACCGCGCGGTAGACCGCCTGGTTGGCGGGGGATCCGGAATAGGGCTGGACGTTGAAATGTTCCGCGCCGAAAAGCTTCTTTCCCCGCTCGCGGGCGAGATTTTCGAGCTTGTCGGTGACATCGTTCCCCTCATAGTAGCGGGCGGCGGGATATCCTTCGCTGTACTTGTTGGTGAACGGCGAGCCGCACGCTTCCATCACCTCGTATGTGGCGTAACTTTCGGAAGCGATCATTTTCAGGGTCGTCGATTCCAGCTCGCACTGCTCTTGAATCAGCTGGTAGACTTCGGGATCATTAGCCTTCAGATGCGGAAAACGTTCAGCGTTGGACATGGTTCTTCTCTTTTGGGGTTAAGTGTTCCTGCCGCGCCTTTTCGGCGGGACCTGCGGGAAAACAAGCGCCGCATCCAGCCGAAAAAGGCAGTTCGCCGCGGCGGCCGGTCTCAAAAGCCGGACGGGCCGCCGCCGGTCAATACCACCCAATATTTTAATTGGATTGCGCGCCCCCTTCAAGGAGGGAGGAGAGCTTTTCGCGGTAGAAACCGGCACTGGCCGAGTCGCCGATCGTCTCATAAATCGTGATAAGGTTCTGGCAGGGCACCGCGTATTCCTCGCGCGGGAAATTTCCCGCGGTCACCGCTTTCTCGATGGCGTCGACCCCGAGGCGGGTCAGAGTCTTTCCCTTTTCCCTGTCGCCGGCGAGCCAGTATGCCTTGCCGATGTTAACCAGACGGATTCCCTGGTCGGCGTCCTGCGCCGATCCGTCCGAGGCGAGGGACGAGGAGATTGTTTCCGCGGCGTGGGCCAGAAGCTCCGCGGCGATCTGCTGATGCGCCGGCAGCTCGTTGAAATAGATTCCGAGTTCATAGTCGACCGGGCCGATGATCTGCGCCACACGGTTCGGGTCCTGACGCAGCGAGGCCTGCAGGGATTCGTAGGCGCGCAGCGCGTACGATTCGGCCGTCTTCGCGTCTCCGCGGGTATCGGCGGCGAGGAACGCGTTGAAGAACGTTTCCCCCGTTTTGATCCGGATCATCTCCTCTTCAAGCGAGTCGGGGACCTTTGCCAGGTACTTGTCGGCCGCGGCGGGAAGATCGGCAAGGAACACGTCGAGTTCGGTGTTTTCCGGGGCTGCCAACGCGGCCTCCGAAGCGCCGCGCCAGAGGTCAAAGAGGGAAATCACCGCGGTCGGGTCACGCGGAAGGGTGTTTTCGAGGAGGATTTTCGCCGCCTTGAACCAGAGGTAGGCCTTCTTCTTTTCGGCGGGGTCGGCCCACTCTTTCGCGGCGATCGCGCTGCCCAGCGTCATGTAGGCGCGGGCGGTCAGCTGGAGGGTTATCAGCTTTTCGCGGTCGGTCTGTGTTTCAGCCGCGAGCTTTTTGAGCTGTTCGATCGTCTCCTGCAGTTCGCTGATCGCGCTGTCGCGGTCGGCGTCCGATTTTTTCAGGAGGAGCGCGGCATGCAGAATCGCCAGTTCCGCGGCGTGGTAGGGGTTTGTTTTACAGAGCTCCTGAACCGCGTCATGGTAACGCAGTCCGTTATCAACGGCGT
This sequence comes from uncultured Planctomycetota bacterium, assembly GCA_900321495.1. Lineage (GTDB taxonomy): Bacteria > Planctomycetota > Planctomycetia > Pirellulales > Thermoguttaceae > RUG695. The sequence goes on along the minus strand of ONWH01000252.1, from coordinate 7,809 downwards.
TGGTCCGTTCCAGCAGGTTCATCATCAGAAAATGGTATTCCGGAACGCGGTCGTTCAGCTGAACCGCCTGCGAGACGAGCCGGAGCGATTCGGCGTAATCCTCGATCAGGAAATCGGCGACTCCCAGAAGCCAGTAGGCCGAGGCGTTTTTCGGGTCGAGCTTCAGAACCGTTTCCGCATCGGAACAGATTCCCGCAATCGTCCCTTCGTCGAAGAGTTTCCGGCGGTTTTCATCGGCGCGGACGAGGAAGAAGTCCGGCTTGACCTGTTCCATGACAATCTGAACGACCTCGTCACCCGGCTTGTCCGGGGCGTCTTCGTTCTTTTTCAGAACGAACGAAACACCCGTTTCGGGGTACACTTCGCGGTATTTCCCCTCCGTATCCTGAATGAGGATCGGTTTGTAATTTCCTGTCGAATCGCGGAACGAGGTGCGCGCATCGGCTATCGAGCGCGGCTGTTTCAGGTTGACAACGATGACTTCGACTTTGCCCCCTCTGGCCAGCAGCTGGACGAAGGGAATATCGGGCAGATCGGGGATCTGATAGGTATAGACATCAAACTCGCCGAGCCGGCTCTGGGAATGGACCTTTCGAAAGGCGGGAATCTGTTTCAGGTCGTCGAGCGTGGTGGCTCCGGGCCTGATACCCATCAGCTCGGGAGATTCGGGAAGACGCGGCGCCTGTGCGCCGGCCGACAGGACGATGCATCCCCAGAGAGTTATTCCCAGAAAGAGAAAACCGCGCCAACCCAAAATTGATTTCATAAAGATACCGTTTGCTGATCTGTTGGTATAATGGTTCGTTTGCCGAAAGATCCTCTTGTGTACTCTCTTACGAACGAGACTCCCCCGCTTCCCGGATATTACTAAAAAAGGGGAACCGCTGTCCATAGCAAAAATAGAGAAGATAAGGAAACGGGAGGGTGACTTGCACGGGAACAAAAAAAGCGCGGGCCGAAGCCCGCGCTTTTTTAACTCCGTTGGGCGAACCCGAACTCACTTTTCGGCTTTTTCGCTTGCGGCGGCCTCTTTGGCAGCGCGTTTGGCGGCCTTCGCCTTCTTGCCCCGCTTCATCTTGTTGACTTTCGCGGATTCGTCTACGGCGCGCTCTACGCGGCGTTCCTGGAGACGGACGGCCTTCCCGACGCGGTCGCGGAGGAAGTAGAGTTTTGCACGGCGGACGACGGCCGAACGAACGACCTCAACCTTGGCGATTTTCGGAGAATGAAGGGGGAATTTCCGTTCGACCCCTTCGCCGTTGACGATACGGCGAACGGTGAACATCTCGCGCGGGCCGCCGCCGCTTTTGGCGATCACGACACCGTTGAAGATCTGGATACGTTCTTTTCCCCCTTCGAGGATTTTGCAATGGACGTTGACCGTGTCACCGATTTCGAACTTGGAGACGTTTTCCTTCAGTCCGAGCGCATCGACTTTTTTCAGAAGTTCCTGAGACACTGTAAAACCTTAAACCTTTCGTAGAAAGTGACAGAAAGGCGCCCAACGGGGCCCTTTCCCTGAGAAGCCTTCGCTAAGAACTCCCGGCAATGCCGTTCCGGGCTAAAAAGAAGTCTAAGGCAAACCCTTAAACAACCCGAAGACTTATTTGTTTTTATTGTTCCGGCCCGCGCGCTTTTCAGGCGGCGGGGGGGGATTTTCCGCATCCGATCCTTCGAGGAGGTCCGGCCGGCGCTCCTGAGTGCGAAGGACGCGCTGTTCGGCGCGCCACCGGTCGACCCGGCCGTGATCCCCTGAAAGGAGGATTTCCGGGACCTCATATCCGCGATACTCGCGCGGGCGGGTGTACTGCGGCTCTTCCAGAATCCGGTTTCCGGAAGAGAAGGAGTCGAAGCGCGCCGAATCGGCATCGCCCAGGACACCGGGAATCAGCCGGATGACCGATTCGATGACCGCCATCGCGGCGACCTCGCCTCCGTTGAGAATGAAGTCGCCGAGCGAAATTTCCTGCGGACGGAGGATTTCAATGATCCGTTCGTCGAACCCCTCATAGCGGCCGCAGAGGAGCAGAATCCGCTCTTCGCCCGCGAGCTCTTCGACCAGGGGCTGGTCGAGCCTGCGTCCCTGGGGCGACATCAGAAGGAGTCGGCCGGCAGCCGGAGCGGCCGCCTGAACGTCCTCGACACAGGGAACGACCTTATCAACCTTCATCACCATGCCGGCGCCGCCGCCGTACGGTGTGTCGTCGACGGTGCCGTGCCTGTCGTGAGCCCAGTCACGGATATTGTGGAGGCTGACCTGCACAAGGCCGTTGTCAATGGCGCTTTTCAGAAGACTCTCTTCAAGAAAACTTGCGAAGATTCCCGGAAAGAGGGTCAGGACATCGAAACGCATAAACGGCCCCGCCTTGTGGCGGCCCGGTGAAATGCCCCGGGCCAAAAACCGCGGGCTTTGTCACCCGCGGTAGTTATACATAACGCCTGCGCCGTTTCAGCGCTGAAACTCATTCAGCGGCTTCGGCGGGAGCTTCGGCCTCGGCCGCGGGGGCTTCACCCTCGGCCGCGGCGGGAGCGGCTTCTTCCGGAGCCGGAGCCGTCATCGAAATGACGGCCTTTTCGGCGGAAGCCACATAGCGCGGCTTGTTCTTGAGCTTGGCCAGCGCGGCTTCCTGGGCTTCAAGGTTCGTGCCGTTGGTGCCGTACTTCTTAATGAGGACCTGCGCTTTGGGGGACGGGATCGCCCCGACGCCGAGCCAGTAGTCGATCCGGTCACCCTTCAGGATGGCGCGGGCATCGGTATCGGGAACCATCGGATCATAGATGCCGAGTTCTTCAAGAACGCGGCCGTCACGCGGTTTGCGCGCGTCAACTGCACAAAGACGGAAAAACGGACGGTGTTTGCGCCCCATCATCTTCAAACGAATTCTGACTGCCAAGGTTTTCTCCTCAGATTGCGGCCCGAAGGCACGACTTGTTAAATAAAATGCGGTGTTTCTACAAAATAATCACCTTATATTATCATAGAGGCTAAACGACGCAAGGGGGGACGCGCCGGGGGAATTACCGGCGTTTTTTCTTTTTCCGCTCCTTTTCGAGCCGTTTCCGCTGTTCCATCCGCTCTTTCGGGGTCAGCCGTTTCCCGGTTCCCTTTTTCTGGTTCTGACCGAGTGACCCCTGCTGAAGCTGCTGGGTCATCATCTGTACCGCGCGCATCCGGTCGCCCGGCCCGAGCCGGCCCATCTGCTTCATCATGTCGGCCATCGGGTAGAACATTTTCAGCAGTTCGGTGATCTGGTGCGGGGCGACTCCGGCGCCGTTTGCGATACGCTGCCGGCGCTTCTGGTCGATGATTCGCGGATTCCGCCGTTCGGCCGGCGTCATCGAGTCGATGATCCCGCCGATCTTGCGGATCTGCTGATCCGGATCGACATCCATCGAGCCCATCATTTTGCTCAGCTGTCCCATCCCCGGGAGGAAACTCAGAATCTTGCCGAACGAGCCGAGCCGTGTGATCTGCGACATCTGCTTCCGGAAATCGTCGAGGGTAAAAAGCCCCTGTTCGAGCCGCTTCTGCTGGTCGAGAAGCTCCTGCTCGTCGATCTTCGACTGTGCCGATTCGATCAGGGTCGCCAGGTCGCCCATCCCCAGAATCCGGCTGGCCATACGGTCGGGATGGAACTCGTCGAGATCGTCGAGCGTCTCGCCGGTCCCGACGAACTTGATCGGCACGCCGGTAACCGACTTGACCGAAAGGGCGGCACCGCCGCGCGAGTCGCCGTCGAGTTTCGTCAGAATGACGCCGTCCAGTTCCAGCGCGTCGTTGAACGCGCGGGCGCTGTTGACGGCATCCTGTCCCGTCATGGAGTCGACCACAAAATAGACCTGGTCGGGATTGAGCCGCCGTTCGATCTGCTGGAGCTGCTGCATCAGCTCTTCGTCGATATGAAGCCGTCCGGCCGTATCAAGGAGAACGACGTCGATCCCTTCGTCGAGCGCTTTTTTCACCGCGGTCTGGCAGACGGCGACAGGATCTTTCGAGACGCGGTCGGTATAGACCGGGATTCCGAGCGACTCGCCCAGGACTTCCAGCTGGTCGATCGCGGCGGGACGCTGGAGGTCCGCCGCCACGAACATCGGCTTCAGCCCCTCTTTCTGGAACCGATGGCCGAGTTTTCCGCATGTGGTCGTCTTCCCGGACCCCTGCAGGCCGCAGAGCATCAGAACGGTGATCGGCTTTTTGAAGGGGATTTCCGGATTGACCGGCCCCATCAGCGCGATCAGCTCGTCGCTGACGATTTTGACGATCTGTTCGGTCGGGTTGAGGGTCTTCACCACCTCTTCGCCGAGCGACTTTTCGGTGACGTTGGCAACGAACTCGCGGACGACCGAGACGCTGACATCGGCTTCGAGAAGGGATTTTCGGACAAGGTCCATCCCTTCGCGTATGTTCGATTCGGTGATCCGACCGCGGCCGAGCATCGTTCGGAACGCGGAACCGAGACTTTCTTGCAGTGACTCAAACATCGATCGTTAAAACCTGTGTTGCGTGGTGAATAACGGACAGACGCCCCGGAATATGGCTGTAAAAACGCAGGGAACGCATTCCTAATATCTTACCAAAGAAGCTGTGCGTGACAAGGTAGAGACTCTTTCCGGACGCCCGGCGGCACCTTCCGAACGGGCCGAACGGCGCATGCGGATCAGAGCCAGAGGTTCAGCCGTCCGCCGAGCATGTCGGGAAGCGCCGCCCGGACGCGGGCGTGAACCTCCTGATTTGTGTAGCGCGCCGAGAAGTGCCCGGCGATGATCAGCTTGTTTTCGAACCGCTCCTGCCGCCTGACGATGTCGTTCAGGTGAATGTGCCCGGCGGTTTTGAGCATCTCGGCGGTAACATCGGGGGATATGAACGTCATTTCGGTGATCAGAACGTCGGCGCGGTACATGTCGGGCGTCTCGTCGAGCGCCCGCGCGGTACTGTCCCCCAGATAGGCGATGCGGGGGAAGCGGATCTCGTAGGTGATCTCGACCCCCGACTCTTTCAGATCGCGGATCTGCGGCCCGGAAAGGGAGAGGTATTCCTCTTTGAGTTTTTTGCGCCGTTCCCAGACGATGTAGCCGACCGAGGGGACCGAGTGGTACGTCTTCGAGACGGTCACGACCAGTTCGCGGGAGAGCTCGATTTCATCGCCCGGCCTTACGCCGACGAAGTTACACGGCAGCCGGCCGTTGTCAAGCCGGGTAAACGCCGTTAAAAGCGCCTGGGCCTCAGACACCCTCTGCGCCGGCAGAAAGACCGTCGGCGGGGCCATGTCCATCATCTGCCGGCGCGCGGCGTAGGCGGGGAGCGCCAGGATATGGTCCATGTGTGTATGGGTGATGAACCAGCGGGGCGTTCCCATATGCTCCCACGGCTGCCAGCCGAGATCGAAACCGAGTTTCAGTTCCGGGATCCGCCAGAATGACTTGACCGGCGCGCGCGAGAAGCCTTCGACCGTGAGTTCACCGAACCTGATCCTGCGTATGCGTTCGCCCCCGCTATACCCCAAAAGAGCGTTTTTTTCTGATTCCGGCATCTTCGATTTCTCAGGCGCGCCCCCGGGAAAAAAGCGGTAAACGGGTTTTCGGCGGAGACGGGCAAAAACGGGGGAGATAAAAAAAGGAGTCGGCAGAACCGACCCCTAATTGAGCGAAGACGACGGGAATCGAACCCGCAACCACCGGATCGACAGTCCGGGACTCTAACCAATTGAGCTACGTCTCCAACCATTTTCGCCGCGGGGAGAACCCCACAACGCCCCGATTATAAGGTATCCCGGGAAGAGCGCAAGGGGGGGGATTTTAAAAAAGAGGATTTTCACGCGCCCGGCGGCAAGTCTCCGAAAACCCGGAAAAGAAAAAATTTAAAAATTTTTAAGAAAATCCCGATTTTGTTTGAGTTTTTGCTTGCATTCCCGTAATAATCTGGTAAATTGGACGTCAGATTGTGGGAAACAAGCCCATTTCGGCCCTGTTTCCCGTTTTTTTGTGGAAATCATGCCCAACAATTCGGAACGGCGTTTTTCTGCGATGCCTGAACAGAAAATCATCCAAGGCGAGTTCAGCCGCAAGCTGGACGAACGGTACCGCCTTTCGCTTCCCGAAAAGCTCGTCGAGCTTTTCCCGGTCGGCGAAGGGGGCGACTGCGTGCTGGTGAAGGAGCGGCCCGGCTGCATCAGCCTCTGGCCTCAGGAGTCGTGGGAAAAGGAGTTCAGCAAACGGGTCGAGCTGGTCAGCCTTCATCAGCAGATGGGGGACTACACCGACCGCCTGCCGCAGCTCCAGCTCCTGGGCCGGCTCCTTTCGACCGGATACCGCCCGGTCCAGCTCGCCGGTAAAGGGCGCCTTCTGATTCCGGAAGGGTTCCGCGAGTTTCTGCGGGTCGAGCCGGGTCAGGAAGTGATGGTGATCGGCGCGGCGGTCAGTATTGAGATCTGGCATCCCGAAAAGTGGATCCGTTACGTTGAGAAGCGGATGCCGAAGTTCCGCAAGATCCTGACCGACCTTTCGAAGGTGGCGTGATCGGCGAAAGTTGAAAATCATTCGTGTTTATTGATAGGACAGTCATTTAACCCCTAACAGAAAGGAATTCAAGGACGAACACCCCGTTTGCCTGTCAGGCAAAATGATCAGGATAATCATTCCCGGTCTCAAAGGACTTCAGAAAAAGGTTCCGAATTTATTGCCCAAGCGGCCGTCACCCGATTGGGAACTCAAACCGAAATCGATACATTGTTTCGGACCTCCTTTTTCAGCGCGGAGTTCTCTGAGACCGGGATTTTTTTGTGCCGGTTTCCGAAACCGCTCAGATAAAACTTGAAAGGAAACCCGCCGCGGTTTATAATTCAAGGTGCGTTGAGAGCAGGCCCGAGGGGATACGGCCAAAACACAGCCGGCTTCCCGCTAGGGCAAACCTCATTCTTTCCGAATCGTCCATTCCGACAGAGAAGGTCCGTGATGAATAATGTTGTCGTTCTGATTCTGGGGGGCGGGCAGGGAACCCGTCTCTATCCGCTGACGAAATACCGTGCGAAACCCGCCGTTCCGATCGGGGGGAAGTACCGCCTGATCGACATTCCTCTGTCGAACTGCATCAACAGCGGCCTGAACCGGATCTACGTCGCCACGCAGTTCAACTCGGTCAGTCTCCATCACCATATCCGCTGCTACAGCTTCGACGATTACAGCCGCGGTTTCGTTGAAATCCTGGCCGCGCAGCAGACGAACCAGAGCGGCACCTGGTACCAGGGAACCGCCGACGCGGTCCGGCAGAACATCAACTACATCAGCCAGCGCGACATCGACTACGTCCTGATCCTTTCGGGGGACCAGCTCTACCGCATGGACTTCGGCAAGATGATCGAAACACACATCAACGCCAGGGCCGACGTGACGATCGCCGCGGTTCCCGTGACGCGCGACAAGGCCTCCGGATTCGGGATCATGCGCCTTTCGGACAAGACCGGCTCGCGCGGCAAAGTCGTCGGGTTTCTCGAAAAGCCGAAAACCGAGCAGGAACTCGATCACGTCCGGATTCCGCAGGAGTCGATCGAAGCGCTCGGTATCGAAGCGGGCGGCCGCGAATACCTGGCGAGCATGGGGATCTACCTGTTCAACAAAGAGACGCTGATCGACGCGCTCGAAAAGACCGACTACAAGGATTTCGGGAAAGAGGTTTTCCCCGCCGCGATCCGGACCAAGCACGTTCAGGTGCATCCGTTCGACGGTTACTGGGAAGATATCGGTACGATCGGCGCCTTCTTCGAAGCGAACCTGGCGATGGCTTCCGACAATCCGCCGTTCGCCCTGTCGACC
>ONWH01000208.1 GCA_900321495.1 uncultured Planctomycetota bacterium | reverse complement strand
TTCTGGAGATCACCGCGGCCGAGGGCGCGTTCGACGAGATCGTCTTCGCCAACGTTCCGCTCGGGCTGGAAGCGAAACCGTACGAGCCGTTCGCCGCCTGCGCCCTGGCGCTCACGCCTTTCACCCATGTGCAGCAGCTCCCCGCGCTCCATACCGAGTACCGGGCGCGCGCGGTGAAGCGGTTCGGCGTGGTCGGCGCCAAGGCCGCGCTGATCGGCGTGCCGCAGGCGGAGATTCTTCCGGCGATCCGCCGGGTGATGACGGACGATGCCGTCGGGTTTCCCTTCTCGGATAAGGGGGGCGCGTGGGCACTGTCGAGTCCCGACGGATACGGCTCGTATCTGATGAATTTCGGCACGCTGACCGAAGAGACGGCTGACGCGTGGATCGAGTCGTGCCGGCGGATCGGGTTCAACCAGATCGACAATCACGGCGGCGGTTTTTTCCGGTTCGGTTCGCTCGACAACGTTCAGCCGGGCGGGTGGGATTCGTTTAAAAGGGTGATCGACCGGTGCCACGAGGCGGGGATTCAGGTCATTCTGCACACCTATTCCTGCTTCATCAGCCAAAATGACCGTTATGTGACGCCGGTGCCGCACCCCGATCTGGACACCTGGCGCGACTGGACGCTCGCCGGACCGGTCGGCGCCGACGCGGCGGAGATAGCGGTCATCGAACCGCTCGACGGAGACCTTCTTCAGAAGGGGTGGTCGGCGACAAGCAGCCGCACGCTCCGGCTGGGGGACGAGATCATCGAATATGAGGACGTGACCCGCGAAGCGCCCTGGAAATTTTTAGGGTGCAAACGGGGACATCACGGAACCGCGGCTGCGGCGCACGAGGCGGGGAGCACCGCATCGCTTCTCAAAACGTACTGGAGCGGGCTCTATGTCCCGAAACTCGAGTCGCCGCTCTGGTATGAAATCGCGAAGAATCACGCCGATGTGGTGAACAGATGCGGATTCGACGGGCTTTACTTCGACGCGATCGACGGACTGAACCGGATGTGGGGGAATGAGGACTACTGGTATTATGCCGGAAAGTTCGTGCTGGAAGTCGCCCGGCAGCTTGACCGGCCGGTCGGTATGGAATATTCGGCGATGATCCATCCGTGGTGGCATTACCGCTCGCGGTTTCAGGCGTGGGATTCCCCGAACCGGGGGTTCAAGCGGTTCCTCGACATCCACATCGCCATGATTAAAGGCGCCTCTTCGTACCAGCACGGGTCGGAAGCGGATATTTACGCCGCGCACAGGGACGGGCGGCTCTATCTGCCGCTCCAGCTCGGCTGGTGGAAATTCGTCCGGTGGGGAAACCCGAAAGACGAGCCGACCTACAGCGACGACATCGACTACATCGGATGCAAGCTGGCCGGCAACCGGGCCGGCTTCTCGTTCAATCATCCGGTTGACGTGAGCCGGATCGACGCGGATCCGTTCCTTGCCGATTCGATGAACCGGCTCCGCGATTACGCGCGGGTGCGCGACGCCGGACTCGATGAATCGGTTCTCGCGCAGCTCCGGGTGCCGGGGAAGGAGTTTTCGCTCTTCTTCGATGACGGCGGCGCGCCCCGGTTCCGCGAAATGTTCTACAAGCGGCACAGGGTGTCCGGTGCCGGCGACCGGAGCGCGGCGTGGCGCGTCGAAAACGAATTCGCCGCCCAGCCGCTCGCGCTGCGGATTGCCGCTCTCTACGCGCCCGATACCGGCGAGGGAGCGCGGCGGGCCGTGCGGTTCGATTCTTCCGCGGCGGTGCCGTGTCACGGCGCGCCGGGGGTGACAGGAAGCGTGGAACCGGACGCCGGGACCGTTCCGGCGACGGGAGAGGCGGCGTTTGCCTTCTCGGCGGCCAACAGCGGTAAGGCCGCCGCCGAGGCCGCCTGGCTTCGGACCGATGCGGTGAAACTCGCCGGCGGCGGGCAGGCCGATCCCGATTCCCTTTCGGCGACCGGATTCTGGATCTGCGGGGACGGGGGAGGGGAGATTCTCAACGTGCGGATCGGTTTCTGCTGTCATCTGGTGAAGATCGACTTTACCGGATGGCGGTATGTCGAACTTCTGGAACCCGATTCGGGCGAACTTTTGAATTACATCTGGCCCTCGGCGGTCGTCGGGCAGTACAGCCTGTTCCGCGAAACCGGCGATATGTCGCTCTGCGAACTCTGGTATAACAACATTCCCGCCGGAAAGAGCGTCCGGTGCCTCTTCGGGCCGATCGCCGCTCTTCCGCACACCGGATATGAGCTGAAAAATCCGGCGGTCACCGTCGGCGGGAAGACACTCCGGTTTCCGGCCGCACTCGAGTCGGGCGCGTATCTTGAACTGCGGGACGGGAAATGCGTGAAATACGACAGCAGCGGCGCGCCGGCCGGCGAGGTGATTCCCGAAGGGGAGATTCCGACGCTCGAGGCGGGAGAGAACGAAATCGTCTTTTCCGCCGATACCGGCGGCGGGAATCCTTCCCGGGCCGAGGTGACGGTAATCGGAAAAGGGGAGACGCTCCGTTAGCGGGCGGCGCGTCTTGAAAACGGCGCGCGCGCCCGGTAAACTTAAGAGTGTGTTTTGCGACGTGTCCGCGCCGTCAGCCGGCGGCGGGGCGCGCGGCAGTGATTCCGTCGAGATGGAAAGCAGACGACATAATGAACCGTCCGGCCAAAGCCTTTTTCCTGTTCCTCTTCTGCGCCTTTTCGGGCGCGGTCCACGCCGACGCGGTACTCGAAACCGACACGTTCCGCTATGTGATTGCCGAAGACGGAACAAATGTTTCGTTTTTTGATAAAACGGGAAACACCGAATACCTCCGGAAAGAGCCCGCCTCGGCCTGCGCGTATGTTACGGCCGGCGGGACCGAGTTCCCCGCCACGGGCGCGGCGCTCGACGGCGGAACGCTCCGCCTGACGTTCGGCGGCGCATCGGCGCGCGCCGAGCTGCGGGTGACCCCGCGCCCGGGCGCGGTCGTTCTCGAAATCGCCTCGGCCGAGGGCGCGTTCGACGGGATCGTCTTCGCCAACGTTCCGCTTGAACTGGAGGCGAAACCGTACGAGCCGTTCGCCGCCTGCGCTCTGGCGCTCACGCCCTTTACTCATGTTCATCAGCTTCCCGCCCTGCACAACGCCTATTGGGCCGAAGCGGCCGCGCGGTTCGGGACCGTCGGCGCCAAGGCGGCGCTGGTCGGCGTGCCGCAGTCCGAAATTCTTCCGGCGATCCGCCGCATGATGACAGACGAGGCCGCGGATATCCCCCCCTCCGATAAAGGGGGCGCGTGGGCGCTGGCCAGTCCCGACGGGTACGGCTCCTATATGATGAACTTCGGCACGCTGACCGAAGAGACCGCCGACTCGTGGATCGAATCGTGCCGGCGGCTCGGATTTAATCAGATCGACAATCACGGCGGCGGCTTTTTCAGTTTCGGTTCGCTCGACAGCAGGCAGCCGGGGGGGTGGGACGCGTTTAAGCGGGTGATCGACCGATGCCACGAGGCGGGGATTCAGGTCATTCTGCATACCTATACATGCTATATCGGCAGGGACGACCGCTATGTGACGCCGGTGCCGCA
>ONWH01000209.1 GCA_900321495.1 uncultured Planctomycetota bacterium | reverse complement strand
GCGTCGAGCGGGAGATGCGCGGCGTAGAGGGAGATGCCGTTTGCGGCCAGCAGCTTGATGCGTTCCGCCAGAATGCCGTCGATGCGGCGGATCCCGGATCCCCAGGAGATGCCGTGGTGCACGAAGATGAACGAGGCATCGAGGTCGGCAGCCTTGCAGAAGAGTTCGGCGGATGCGTCGACCGCAAAGACGGCTTTCGCGACCTCGGCGTCCCCTGCGAATTGGAGTCCGTTGTTGGACGGGTCGTCGGACCACTGGTCGAGTTCGAGGATATGGTCGAGGAAGCGGACGATGTCATTCCGGGATGCTGTTTTCATGCGGAGTCTCCGTTTGCGGGTGTTGGAATCGGTGGATCAGGATCTGCCAGCGAAGTTCGGCGGCGGATTTGTTTTCGAGGTAGGTTTCGAGTTGGTCGTCCGGGGTTCGGGCGAGCGTGCGGATCTCGTCCGCGGTCATGCGGAAAAGCGCGGCGTCCGGGTTCGAGAAAACGGCCTTTTCGAGCTTCGACCGCGCGGCGAAAAACGTACGGCGTTCCGGGATGTTCCGTGCGATCAGAAATGCCGGGAACGCGAACGCGATGATCCAGAACGGCCAGATCGGGAGGTTCAGGAGGCCGGTGTATACGACGATTTGAGCAAGGAGCAGCAGGACGACCGGGATCAGGAAGATGATCGCGTCCCATTCGCGTCGGAAACAGTTCCCCGACCAGCGGCGGAACGTGCTGTCCGAGGTCATGTAGGCGAAATGCTCTTCGTACGGTTCATCCTCCAGACATCCGCGCACGGCATGGCACAGTTCGTGCGAGAGCAGTTCATCCCGGCGGTAGATGAACCATTTGGGGTTGGAGCGGAATCCACGGCGCAGGAAAAAGACGGGAAAACCGGAATCGGTGATGACGGTGCATCCGCCCCACAACAGACCGAGTCCGCGCGTCGGGAAGAACGCCGGAACCCAGTCGGCCCGGAAACCGAAGAGTTTTTCCGTTTTTTCCGCGGCTTCCGCGATGATTTCAGCCCCGATCGGCTCGATGGCCCCGACCTTGAACCCGATTTCATCTTCCAGTGATTCCGTCCCCGCCTGATCGCCCGTACAAAGATCGAACCGTGCCCGCGTGCGAAGCAGTTCGTCGATGCGGGCGGCGAACGTTTCCAGCGTTTCTCCGGGCGCGGCGATCAGCCCGTGCGAATCCAGTTCGTACGGAGTGTCAGGATTGTCCCAGTCGACGGACCAGTTTTCTGTACCGTTGAATAACACAAAAAACCTTTCGAGTTATGTTTTTTTCTAAAAAACGGTTGTATTCATATCAAGCTCTGTACAGGCTATGCAAAGTGCAACCTTAATAATGTTGTACAGGAAAACCGTTTTTTCAAGCGGCGATCCTATAAAAAAGCGAAAAAAGAATCTGGCCTGATCCGATATGGGGTTGCGATGACCTTGGAATCGACATGTTCGCCAGTCATTTTTGCCGGTATTCTATCGGCATGATATCCACTGTTTTTTTACAAAGAGGTAAGAAAAAGTTGACATTAACCAAAATAGAGGATATATTATATCGCCAAAACATTAACTGTTTTTTTATACATACATTCAATCGTTTTTTACTGTTTTTTCACCCATGCAGGTATCCGTCGCAAAAAATACTGCCACAAACTATCTTGTGATGCTGATCCGCTTTTTTCAAGGACTTCTGGTCACCCGGTGGCTGATCGGTTATCTCGGAGACAGCGGCTACGGATTGTGGATGCTTCTCTGGACGTTCTTCGGCTATGCGCTGCTGATGGATTTCGGCGTTGGCATAGCCGGACAGAAATTCACCTCGCAGGAACTTTTTAAGCGGGATATCCGGCATTACAACGCCATCATTTCCATGATATTCACATTTCACGCGCTTATGGCGCTTCTTATCGTTGCCGGAGCGTTTGTTGCATCGTTTTATCTGGAAAATCTGTTCAATGTCCATGATCCGGTGCAATTGGTCTATTGCAGAAAGTGTTTTTTAGTTTTTTCACTCGGCGCTGCGGCGTTGTTTCCTCTCGGCGTACTGAATGAAGTCCTGGTCGGTTTGCATAAGATTTACATCAATAACTATATTCTTGCCGCAGGACGTCTCTTCGAAATGTTTGGATTCCTGGTCATTCTGAAATGCAAAGGCGGGTTGTTCGGGATTGTCTGTTACGCGGTCTGTGTGATGGCTGCCGAACGAATCGCGGCATGGATTTGCGCCGCACGTCTGATCCCCGGATTTCGGATGAGGCTTCATTTGTTCGATCGCAAAGTGTTCCATGAAGTGTTCGGTTTTTCGAGCGGTTCTTATTTTATGTCGCTGGCGAAGTTTTTGCGAGTTCAGACG
>ONWH01000231.1 GCA_900321495.1 uncultured Planctomycetota bacterium | reverse complement strand
TCAATGTGCCGATGATTATCGTATAAGCCCCAACCCCGCATCTCAGACTTGTCAGTGAGGAAATCTGTTGCTGGACGGCTTCCGGCGAGGCGTTAGCCTGGTCGAAATGGCTGTAAAGGAGACAGCCTAACGGTACTGCAAAGAGAACGGCCAGAATCGCGAACGCCAGCCCCGTGAGAATGATTCCGAGAATCAGGGCGCTGACATTCGACCGCATAAAGGTCCACGAGGTGTTCATCGCTCGGAACGGGCCGAAATCACGGTCAACAATCAGTTGTCCCGAAAGGGCAAACTTGGCAAAGAGGAACAGGAGGACAAACAGTAAAACGGCAATTTGGGTCTTGACACCGCCGAGTTTTGCAAAGAATCCGTCCAATGGGCCGACGGCGATGAATATGGCCGCGCCGACCAGCAGGAGCATGATGGCCGAAACAGCAATCAACTTAAAGACGGTGGTCCAGGATGGGAAAAGAAGATTGCGCCAGCTGCCGTCATCCTGCTGAATTGTCCGGATTCCCCAGCACATGACCATCATCTGAAAGATGAAGGCAATCAGTTTGAATATCGACCAATTTTGTTTCAGTCCGATGCTGTCAGAGAAACTGTATTCGATTTCTTTGGCCGCGGTGCCGGCCGCCTTGTCCGGAGATGTTTCGGAATCCGATGCCTGGTTTTGAGTTTCGACGCTTTCGCTGTTACTGTCGTTACTGTTGGAGGAATCGGCCGGCTCTTCACCCTTTCCGCCAGGTTTACTTTCCGCAGCGGTTTCGTCCGTCTCGGCGAAGAAATCCGCGGTCTCTTCATCGGCAAACGCGGTGCCGGTTCCCGCCACAAGGTCAAGGGTGACATCGCTGCTTCCCTCTGTCTTCGTCCAGCACTGCTGCGTTCGGCTGTATCCGAGATAGGAAAGGACCGAGATAACAGCCGAAAGAAGCAAAAGACGCCAGAAATAGCGTTTGCAGAATGTCATTGTTTCACCGAACCAGGCCGAAAGGGGGACCCGGCAGTGGGTCAGCTGCGGATCGGTCCGGTTGGCGGGCTCGGTAAAGAGCCGGAACGATTCCATATCCCTCTCGTCTTCTTGGGGGGAGAGAGGGGCTTGCGGGCTGTTTTCGAATTCTGTCATCAGAGACTCCTTTGGATTGAAAGTTGACGGGACATCTGTCTCCAATCCTACACTTTCACCCGCTTCCGTTCAAGTTGAATTGACACAAAGGGGTTTCCCAACCGGGAAAAAATCGGTATACTCCTATACCGGCTGGGGTCTCGGGCGGCGAAACAGACCTCCTTCTTTTGTTTCGGAAGAGACGCGCCGCATTTTTTTGAGGAAAATATGGTCAGTTTAAGCAGGCAGGAAATCTTTCAAACCTCGGAGTACGTCGTGGTCAAGGTCGGTACGAATGTTCTGACCGGTGCCGACGGGCGGCTGAATGTCGCGCGGATCAACAAACTCGTCGACGATCTGGTTCAGATCCAGAGCCGGGGGAAAAAGGTGATCCTGGTCAGCTCCGGTGCGGTCGGCGCGGGGATGGGAATTCTCGGGCTCGAAAAACGCCCTGCCGAACATCCTAAGCTGCAGGCAATCGCCGCTATCGGGCAGGGGAAGCTGATGCAGACTTATGAGGAAGCGCTTGCCCGATACAAGAAATACCCCGCACAGATACTTCTGACGGCATCGGATCTGATCCACCGAAACCGCTATCTGAATGCGCGGAACACGTTCATTTCCCTTTTTACCTATGGAGTACTGCCGATCGTCAATGAGAACGACACGGTCAGCGTGGATGAACTGAACTCCACGTTCGGCGACAACGACCGTCTGGCGGCGCTGATCGCGAACCTCTTTATGGAGCCGCTTCTAATCCTTTTGACCGATGTCGACGGACTCTACAACGGCGATCCGGCTCTCGAATCATCGAAACTGATTCCATTGGTCGACCGCTGGACACCGGACCTGATGACAATGGTTGCCGAAAAGAGGTCGGGACGGAGCAAGGGGGGGATGTCGAGCAAGCTTAAGGCGGCACAGATTCTCACGACGGCCGGAGGGAGCGTGATTATCGCCAACGGCGATGATGAGTCAACTCTGACCCGGATTATGAACGGCGAAGAGGTCGGAACCGCCTTCTTCCCCAAAGGCCGGCTCTTGGCCCGGAAACGATGGCTCGGGTTTGCCGCTGTTCCGAAAGGGGCGGTCGTCATTGACGACGGTGCGGCACGCGCGCTGCTCGAGAAGGGGAAAAGCCTTCTGGCGGTCGGGATTACCCGAGTCAAGGGGACCTTTGAAAAGGGGGATATCGTAGCGATCCTGAATCTTCAGGGAGGGGAGGTCGCCCGCGGGCTGACCAACTATAGCAGTGACGAATTGGAGCGGATTCATGGCCGCTCGTGCGGTGATATTCGTGAAATTCTCGGCGAATGCCCTTATGAGGAAGTAGTTCATCGCGACAACATTCAGCTGGTCGGATGATTTTTCGCGCCGAACCGGGAGGGTTTTCCGCAGACGATGATGAAATTCTTTCAGGCTCACTCCGATGCCGGGCCGCGAAGGCCGGAGGAAACTTCTCCCCTTTCGAGACTCGAGGCGGCGCTTTTTCTGAGCCGTGAACCGCTTCCCGGGCGGCGTCTGGCTCTCCTGGCGGGGCTGAAGGACATCTCGGAGGCGCGCGAACTGGTCAGAGACCTGAACCGCCGCTACCGCGCGGCGAAAAGCGCGTTCTGTGTCGTCGAAGTCGCCGATGGGTTTCAGCTCAGAACCCATCCGGAATTCGCATCGTGGCTTTTCCGTCTTCAAGAGGTACCGGTCGAGGTGCGTCTGACCCGTGCCGCGATGGAGACCCTGGCGATTGTGGCGTATCAGCAGCCGATTCTGCGCGCGCAGATTGAGCGGATCCGCGGCGCGGCGTGCGGAGATATTCTCCGCACGCTGATGGACCAGAATCTTATCCAGATTGTCGGCCGTCTGGAAGAGCCGGGCCGGCCGATCCTCTACGGTACAAGCAAACGCTTTCTGCAGGTTTTTGGTCTGACCGATCTTTCGGCCCTGCCGAGCTTCGGGGCCGCGGAGAGTAAGCCGGACGAAACTTCTTCTCCCGATGAAACGGACTCGAATAATCCCTAATTCGGGAAAATTCGATTGAAACAGGATAAATGCGAAAAAAAGGGAATTTTTTCTCGAATTACCGGGAAACAAGGTTGACAAACCCGGTTTTTTTATTCATATTGCCCGTAGAAAAACCGGCAGTTTTTCCACGATGAATTTGAACCCTGCTTGATAAAGGATGTTGCCATGGAATTCAGAAGCGCTGAAGTTTCGAACATGGAAGATGATCAGTTGATTCTTTCCAATGAAGTTGGATCATTTGAAAGCATGACGGGGCTTCTTCCGATGCCGCTGGCCCTTTCCGATGACGATGATGAGGATGACGATTGGGACGAAGACGAAGAAGACGATGACGATGACGATGACGACGCGGACTGGGACGAGGAAGACGGCTGGGACGACGAAGAAGACGGCAGCTGGGACGATGATGAAGATGATGACTGGGATGACGACGATGACGACGACTGGGATGACGACGAAACCGAGTGGGAAGAAGTCGACGACGATGACGACGACATCGATGATGATGACGATGCGGACTGGGACGACGATGATGACGACGAATGAGTGTTGAGTTTTCGATCGTCTTTTTACTGGTGTAATACTCTTTCGACCCCATTTCGCCGCGGCGGAAATGGGGTTTGTTAGTATAAGGACCACTTTGTATGGCTGCTAATCTGACTCCGCAATACCTTCGCGCCGAAGAAAATTACCGCCGCAGTGCGACCCCCGAAGAAGAACTGAAATGGCTGCAGATCATGTTCGCCGAAATTCCGAAACACAAGGCGAGCGAGAAGATGCAGATGATGCTTAAAACGAAGATCTCGGATGTCAAAAAAGAGATCGAAGCCGCCCGTACCGCTTCGAAGAAGGGGGGCGCCAAGAGTGTGAAGATCCCGCGGCAGGGAGCGGGGACGGTGGTGATCATCGGCGGACCAAACGCGGGAAAGAGTCAGCTTCTGGCCTCGTACACAAAGGCCAAACCCGAAGTCGCGCCCTATCCGTTCACCACTCTACAGCCGACGCCCGGGATGATGCCCTGGAATGATGTGACCGTTCAGCTGATCGACACTCCGCCGATCACCCCCGACTACCTGGAACCCTACATGTATGGTTTTATCCGGGCTGCCGACCTGGTTCTTCTGATGGTCGACTGCGGTGCCGATGACGGGATCGAACAGTGTGACGAAGTTTTGAAGCGTCTGGGGGGAACCAAAACGCGCCTGGCACGCGAATCCTCGCTCGATGAGGAGGATGTCGGTCTTTCGTTCACCAAGACGTTCCTCGTTTTCAACAAGATCGATGTGCCTGATGCCGAGGAGCGGATCGAGCTGTTTCACGAACTCTGTCCGACAGATTTCGAAGAGTTCCGGGTTTCCGCCACCGAAATGACCGGGATGGAAGAGCTGCGTGACGCTATCTACCACGCGCTCGGTGTCCTGAGGGTTTATACAAAATCGCCGACGAAAAAAGAGCCCGATATGGATAAGCCGTTCACCGTCCGGCAGGGGGACACCGTCCTCGATCTGGCTGGTCTGATCCATAAGGATTATGTCGAAAAATTTGCCGGTGCCCGCGTCTGGGGGAGTGCGGTTCATGACGGTACCCCGGTCAAAGGGGATTATGAAATCCATGAGGGGGATATTATTGAGATTCGCCTGAACAATTGAAATTTGGTTTTCTTTTTTCAAATTGTCCGTCTTGAAGAAGATCGCGTAAAGGGTAAAATGTCAGGGGTGGCGTACGTTTGCGCCCTGCCTTCCCGAAGGCGGGCCGGTGCTGTCACGGTTTACGGCCGATCCTTAACATCGATCCAAAGAAAGCAGAATGATGAGCGATCTTCATGAAGAGTGCGGCGTAGCCGCGGTTTATCACCTTTCGGTCGGCGAAACCTCGCCCCTGGCGCCGCCTCAGGGGCGCAACGAGGTCTCGCGGCTTATCCCCCGAATGTTGCTCGATCTCCAAAACCGCGGCCAGCTTGCCGCCGGAATCACTTCTTACAGCCCTTCTCGTGAACAGCTCATTGATACCCACAAAGATGTCGGCACCGTTGCCGAAGTTTTTCATCTCAGCCATCGCGCGGAATACCACAAGCTGATGGATCGTTATGCCGGCTGCGCCGCGATCGGGCATGTCCGTTATGCCACCACCGGCCAGGAAGACCGCAGTTACGCCCAGCCTTTTGAGCGGCATCATATCAAGAAATACAAGTGGTTCAGCTTCGCGTTCAACGGGCAGCTGAGCAATTACCACGACCTGCGCGAGCAGATTCTGCAAGACGAAAATGCCTCGCTGGCGCGCGATACCGATATGGAAGTCCTTCTGCATTTTCTCTGCACCGCGGTTGCGCAGGAGTCGAAAACGGGGGATCCCGATCCTCTGGCGGTCTGCAAGCGCTTTTCCGAAAAGCTTGACGGTTCGTACAGTCTGGTCTACCTGAACGCTCACGGACAGCTTTTCGTTGCGCGCGACCCGCTCGGGATCAAACCGCTCCTCTATGCGTTCGACGGATCCCTCTTTGCCGCGGCGAGCGAAAGCGTTGCCCTCTTTAATCTGGGGTTCAAGTCGGAACAGATCAAAAACGTTGAGCCGGGTCAGGTGATCATCGTCGATGAGAAGGGCGTCCGGTTCGAACGGTTCGCCGAGAGTACCCGTTCGGCGCACTGCTTTTTTGAATGGGCCTATTTCGCCAACGTTGCCAGCACCCTGGATGAGCGGAGCGTTTACCTCGCCCGCAAACGACTGGGTGAAGAGATGGCGATTCAGGAAGATATTCCGCTCGATGAAGATTCGATTGTCGTTCCGGTTCCTGATACCGCGAAAGCCGCGGCCGACGGGATGGCGTATAAACTCGGCGTGCCGTGTCTCGAAGGGCTGATTCGGAACCGCTACAGCGGCCGAACCTTTATCGAAAGCGGCGAGTACCGATGGCGGAAAGCCGAAACGAAATACACACCGCTGGAAGAGGTCCTGAAAGGGAAACGCGTCTTTCTGGTTGAAGACTCGATTGTCCGTTCCACAACAATGCGCGTTCTTTTGAAACGGATCCGTGAGGTCGGCAAGGCAAAAGAGGTACACGTTCGTCCCGCCTGCCCGCCGATCATTGCTCCCTGCTTCTACGGGACGGATATGTCGACCTACGGTCAGCTCTTTGTGACTCCTTTCTTCCACAAAACGGGTAAACCGATCAGCCAGTGGAGAACCACCCGCGAACTGGAGGACGAAATGGCCAAGGATCTCGGCGCCGACTCGCTTCGGTTCCTCTCGCACGAGGCGCTTTTCCGCGCGTTGGATCTTCCCGCCGACCGGCTCTGCCTGGCGTGTATCAACAATGAATACCCCACGCCGTGGGGGACGCGGCTGGCCGCCAACGCCTTCAAACGCTACGAAGAGAATCCCTCTTCGGCGGAAATCCAGAATGGAAAATAAACCCGCCGTGCCCGTGCAGCCGGATTCGAAACACACCGCGGCTTTTGAAGTCGCGGTGATTTTTCTTCTTTGTCTTCTCTACGGGTTCTGGCCGGTTCCCGATGTGAACGAGCCTTATTACGTCGGGAAGGCGATCCACTTCTGGAATCCCGGCTATTTTGCCGGTGATCCGTTTCTGACTTCGTCCGATTCCCACTACCTCTTTTACGCGGTCTTCGGGTTCTTCTCCCTTTTTTTGAAACCGACCGCGCTCGTCTGGTTCGGGCGGGTGATGATCTGGCTCCTGACTGCCTTCGGCTGGCAGCGTCTCTCTTCGGCGCTGATTCCGAAAAAAGGGGTCTCGATTCTGACCGCGGCCGCTTTCTTCTTTTACATCGAAAACTTTCATCTCGCCGGAGAATGGGTGATCGGCGGCGTGGAGGGGAAGGGGTTCGCGTTTCCTCTCCTTTTCTGGGGACTGGCACTTTTGGTCCAGCGGCGGTATACCGGCGCGTTTGTCTTGATGGGGACCGCTTCGGCGTTCCATGTGCTGGTCGGCGGTTGGGGAGTTCTGGCGGCGCTTGGCGCGCTCCTTTTTTCTCATCGGCATGTGCCGGTGCCGAGCGGCAAGCCGAACGCCGTTCAGCTGCCAGCGCATAGAAGGGTTATGCTCGGTCTTTTGGCCGGCGGAGCGATTGCGCTGATCGGGCTTCTGCCGGCGCTGGCGCTCGACCGCGGGGTTTCGCCCGACGTGCGGCATCAGGCGCATCAGATATACGTCTTCGAGCGGATCTCGCATCATCTGGTCCCCTCGACTCTCCCCTGGACGTTCCGCGTCCGGTTCCTTCTCCTTTCGCTTCTTTGGGTATTCTTCTGCCGCTTTACACCGGGGGAGAGGATCGGCGTACACGGTTTTTCGGCACAGGGATGGAGGTTCTGGAACCGGTTCGTCGGCGTTTCGCTCTTTATCGCCGCGATCGGCCTCTTCTGGGACTACGGGCTCACTTTTCTGGAGAAGATGAAGTGGATCCCGCAGACCTCTCTTGCCGCCGACATGCTCCGCTTCTACTGGTTCCGCCTTTCCGACTGGACCGTGCCGGCCGGCGTGGCGCTCGGCAGCTGCGCGCTTCTCGTCTCCCGGGATTGGACAGTATCCCTTCAGACGCTGTCCGGTCGGCGGTTCGGTTTCGGAATCTTCCTCCTTTCGGCCGGGGCAGGGCTTTTTGTTTTCGCCAAGAAAATCTTCCTTTCGCACGCGCTGACGCTCGCCGAAGCCGCAACGGTCTCTCCCCTCTTTCCTGTCCCCCCCCGGCCGGTTGACGCGATCGCCTTTCTGGCGGCAATCTTCCTTTTCGGAGTTCTCTTCACATCGCTGAGGCCGAAGGGGAGTCTGTGCGCGTCTCTCCGCACGGCGGCTCTCTTTTCGGTTGCTGTCATTCTCGCCCTGATAGCTCCCGTCTGGGGGGCGGCGCAGATGACCGCCATGAAGACCGGCGTGTTGGTTCCCCGGAGCAACCCGCCGAAGGAGTCGATCTCCAACGGCTGGCTTGATGTCTGCCGGTGGGCGCGTGAAAAAACCCCCGGAGATGCCGTCTTTCTGGTGCCCCGCGGGTACGAATCGTGGAAATGGAACGCCCAACGTGCCGAAATCGCTAACTGGAAGGAGATTCCGCAGGACGCCTCGTCGATGGTCCGCTGGTTCGTGACGATGGAAGACCTCTACACGACCGGCCTGAAAAAGGGGAAAGACCGGTGGAATGATCCGCTTATCGCCGTTGTCCTGGCGAAGGGGGAGAAACGGATCGCGCGCCAGGCGGAAAAGTACGGGATCGATTACATTGTGGCCGAACAGCCGCCGTATAACATCGCGTCACAGCCGAAGGTCAAAGAGCGGTTCGATGCCCTGATGCAGGAGCACAAGGTCTATCAGAATTCCCACTTTATCGTGTTTCAGTTCAGACGGGACGAGATCGAAAACGCGGATCCGTAATCGGCGTATTATACGGCGGGAGGGATATTCTGCCCGTCATTGCCGTCGGCGCCGTCTTCTTCTGCCGGCAGAGACGGTTCCGGTTCGGCTAGGTCGTAGGCACCGGTAAAGGTCGGTTCGATCACCGCCGGCCTTTCGGCCGGGGCGTTCGTTTCGGAAAGATCGTACCCTTCTCCCAGCGAAGGTTCGGGGAGCACGCCCGAGTCGAGCGGGGAGGTGACGGTAGTGTATGTCTCGCAGTCGGGACAGCGGATCTGCTGTCCGATCTGCGACTCCTCAGCGTAGAGAAGTGTACCGCATAGTCCGCAGAGAACCGGAATGAGTTTCTTTTTCGGCGGTTGAGGGGGCTGATCTTTTTTCGGCGCGGGGGGAACGTTCTGACTTCCGGAGTAAAGCGCGCCCGGCAGAGGAGCGGCGGATACCGGCATCGCGGCTGAGCCTCCATACTGAAGACGTGCGCGGCGCGCCTCGCTTCGCCGCCTCGTTTCCTCAAACTTCCTTTCGGTCAGGGAAAAACTCGTGCCGCAGTCGGGACAGCGGATCTTTTTGCCGATCCGGGAACTTCCGAGATAGATTACTCCGCCGCAGTGGGGACAGTTGAAGGGGAGAAGGGCGCGTGACGGCGGAGTGACTCCGGTACGATCCGGCGCGTCGGGAGAGGCCGGGCCGGAAGGGGACGGCGGGAACGGCACATGGGGGGCCTGCGTGCTTTTCTCCTGTCTCTTCCGCTGTTTCCGTTTGGAATCAAACCACCTTTGGGTGACCTTAAATGGTGCGGCGCAGTCCGGGCATCGGACGGTGGATCCGATCTGCTCCTCGTTAATGTAAAGGATCGAACGGCAAGCCGGGCAGACGGTTGAGACGGAATTCTTTTTCGGTTCGGGCCAGTGAACCAGTTCCGACGGCTTCGACGCATCGATCGGATTGACCCCGTAAACCTGCCGCGGCGGTATCTTTTCGGGATACCGTTCCGGATGAAGGCGGATTGCCGGATCGGTCCATGAGCGCATCTGCTCTTCGCGCCGCTTACGGCGTGTTTCTTCGTACCATTCCTGCGTGACCGTAAAAGGGGTTTCACAGTCGGGGCAGAACTTCTTCACCCCGATCTCGTCGTGCGCGACCGGAATCGCGGTACCGCAGATCGGACACCGGTATTCCGGCAGATAGAATTTCATGCTCCGTCCGCGCGCATCCTGCGGTCCGTCGTCAATCTTATAGATGTCTCCCCTGTCGGCACGGCGGTCCGGTTCACTGCGGGCCGGGACGGTCAGCTTCCGGTAACAGTAGCGGCAGTAGATGTCCTGACCGATCATCTCCTGAGGGACGGCGATCGGCGCGGTGCAGTTCGGACAGCGAAAGTGAATCTCGCTCATCGGATAACATTGGCTCGGGGAACGGAACGAAAAAGGACGCCCCGGCAGGAATCCGCCAGGGCGAACGAATTGGCGCGGAACGAGTCCGCGAAGAATACGAAAAAGGGATCAGACCTCTTCCGGTTTCGGAACGGCAAATTCGCCGCGATATTCACGCGTGAGCATCGCGTTGGCGTCGGCGTTATCGATAAAGACCTCTTTGTCGGGATCGAACTTAAGGCTGACACCCATCGAAAGCGGGGTTTTCGCCAGATCGACGCCGTTGTCGGTCAGGTGAGAAAGCGTACGACGGAGCGTAGCAACGTTGTCGTCGTTCCCCGGGATATCGGCGACGATCTTCTCGGCCTCTTCGGGGGAAACGTGGTTCGCCTCGCCCAGATAGTAGGAAATGTTTCCAAGATGGCTCAGACCGGCTGAAAGGTGACCGGCGCGGGCATCGGCGTTAAGTTTCTCCGGCGTGCCGTTAATGACGCAGTCAATGAAATTGCTGAAGTGATACGAGTCGTCCCCGCCGCTGAAACGGAGGACTTCATTCCCGTCCAGGTCGAAGACAACGACGAATCCGTACGAGGTCTGGACCATGTATCCTTCGGATCCGTAGGCGATCACACCGACCCCGACTTCCATAAGCGGGTCGGTCTCCAGACCGCGGGTTTCGAAGACGAGGGTCTTGCCGTTTCGGTAGTTGTAAATCGATACCTCGGTATTGGCGGTATCGCCGGCGTCGACGTAGCTGTCATCGTTCCGTTCGGTCTGATAACCGAGTCGGCCGCCGTAGGCGATAACCGATGAGGGGAATTCGGTCACGCCAAGGAAGGTGCGTGCGATATCCGTCTGGTGCGGTCCCTGGTTTCCAAGGTCGCCGTTTCCGTAGAGCCGCTGCCAGTGCCAGTCGTAGTGGAAGTTCGGGCGGGTGACCGGATCAATGATGGGTGCCGGACCGCTCCAGAGGTTGTAGTCGATCCCTTCTGGAACCGGATAAGCGCCGAGCGGACCGATTGAACGGCGCCGCTTATAGCAGAGACCGCGGGTCAGTTTGATTTCACCGAGTTTTCCGTCGGCGGCGTACCGAAACGCTTCGAGGATTGCCGGATTCGAACGGCACTGTGAACCGACCTGGCAGCAGCGGCCGTATTTTTTGGCCGCCGCAACGAGCGCTTTCCCTTCGTGGACGTTGTGGCAGATCGGCTTCTCGATGTAGGCGTCTTTTCCCGCCTGCATCGCCCAGATACCGGTCAGTGCATGCCAGTGGTTCGTCGTTGCGCAGGAAACGATATCGAGGTTTTTGTCATCGAGCGCTTCCCGCATGTCGGAGACGGTCTTCGGACGGAACTGCTGAGCCTCTTCAACCATGTCGGCTGCGTGGGCGGCCTGGGCAGGGTCAGGATCGCAGACGTAGAGGATTTTGGTGCGCGCGTCTTCGACAAATTCGGGAATGTGGCTTCCAGTTCCGCGGCCGCCGCAGCCGACCACCATGACGCCGAGAGTTTCGTTCGGGCCGAGCGGGCGCCCCTGAGCGCGCGCTTTGGTTCCGGTCATCGCCGGACCGAGAGCCGAGAGGGTCGCGGCGGCGAGGATCGAATCACTCAGAAACACTCTTCGTGACAATCTCTTCATTGTATCTTTCCTTTCTCAAAACAGGCGCCTCGGACTTTCACCGGGAATTCGTGGCGGGGACGGGTGCCGAGGCGCTGAACTTTATGAATCATCTCTTGGTTTTGCTGTCATACGAAAGACCGTGCGCGGCGCGGATTGTCAGATTTCGACCCGCTTGCGCCAGAGGATCGACTCGGCCTGCTTGTGGCAGAGAATGAGCGCATCGCGCGCCAGCACGCCGTCCAGAAGGGATGAGGGGACACCAGAGGCAAACGCCTTCTGCGCTTCGGTCAGTTCCCGGACGAAAGGGGTGATCTCATCCGACTGGCCGAATTCGGGTTTTTCGATTCCGCCGTCTTTGGTCAGGACAGTGACCGGCAGTTCGCTGAACGAATCGTACGCAACAGTCGCCTCTTCAAAGTGGGCCTCGAAGTTGTGCATGAACGGCCGCCCCTGCTGCATGATGCATCCGCTGTTGGCGGTTACGACCAGTTCGGGATTGTCGTAGACGAACTGTGTGCTGAAATATTCGGGAACCGCGCCGCGGCTACGGCCGACCGACTGGACAGCACGGGGCATTCCGAAGACGGCACGGATGAAGTGCGCGTCATGAACGTGCAGATCGAGAAGAGGACCGCCGGTCTTGTTCATGTCGTAAAAGTTGGTCAGCCAGACGGGGTCGGAGATGACACGGTTGAAATGCCCGCCGAGAAGCTTGCCGTATTTCCCGCTCTGCGCGGCCTGAGCCACGAATCCGTACGAGTCGTAGAAGGGGAGAACATGCCCGATCATCAGCATCCTGCCGTTTTTCTTCGCGGCTTCGACCATTGCAACCCCCTCTTCGGGACGCAGGGCGATCGGCTTTTCGCAGAAGACATGTTTTCCGGCGTTAAGTGCGGCGATTGTGGCCGCGGCGTGCTGGTTCGGCGGAAGACATATGTCGATGACGTCCAGTTCCGGGTTTTTCAGCATTTCGTCGAGCTTTTCGTACGTGGCGATTCCGGTAAGATCCATCATTGTCCCCTGGGGACCGAAGTTCCCTTTGATCTTCGTCCAGTCGCCGGCGAGGCGCTCTTTGAAGAACGACTCGCACAAAGCGGCGACCTTAACCCCTTCCATCCTCTGGTAGGCCAGATAATGGATCATCCCCATAAAACCAATTCCGGTAATCCCGACTTTCAGCATCTGTCTGTGACTCCAATTTCTCTGGTGAACCCGCGTGAAAAATGCGGGCGAATTCGTTTCGGCGCCGGGCAGGGAAAGCGTCAGCGCGGAACCTCTTAGACGGTCTCTTCTCCATTCTAACGAGTTCAGGACCGAAAGTAAAATGGCCGCGCGGAAAAAATTTTGTTTTTTTGGGAAAATCGGGTAGACTAGAGAGGGGCGGGAGATGTTTTCTTTCCCCTTTCGGATTGTTTTGTTATTTCCATTTCCCGCCGCGTGAAGGGAAGATTCCGGCGCGGGGTGTTTTCTTCGGTTTGCTTACGTCAGGAGGCCCTGTGCGGTCGAAATCGAGTCGGACCCCTCATTTTGAAGCGCTCGAAGAGCGCCGCCTTCTGGCAGTTCTGGCGGGGGCGGCCGGCGTGTGGGCGCCTCCGCCGACCTCCGGCGATACCGAACCGACAATCTGGCTGGTGACGACCGCCAGTGACAGCACCGGGGATCACGAAGACCTTCTCTCTCTGCGTGAGGCGATCGAGTCGGCGCGGACGGGGGATCTGATCCGGTTTGCCGCGACCCTTTCGGGACAGACGATCACTCTGGCCGGAAAGCAGCTCTCCCTTTCGGTCGGGGTGACCATCGACTCTTCGGATCTGCAGAAAGGGGTGACGATCGACGGCGGGAAGGGGTGCCGCGTTTTTTCGGTTGCCGAAGGGATTGAGGTCAGCATGGTCAATCTCCGGATCTGCGGGGGAGTGACGACCGCCTCGGGGGGAGGAATCCGTAATGCCGGAACATTGAAACTGACCGGCTGTGCCGTCGTCGATAACAGTGCGGCGCGGGGAGGCGGTATCGAGAGTTCCGGTGAGCTGACTCTGATTAACTGTACCGTGGCGGGGAACAGCGCCAAGACGACCGGGGGCGGACTTGACATTTCGGGCGGAACAGTCTCGGTGGAAAACAGTATCGTTGCCGGGAACAGGGCCGAGGGGGGGGAACGACAATATCCGGAAGGAAGACGGTGCTTCGGTTTCGGCATCGTATGTTCTTTCTCCCTTTACCGACTGGACCGAGTCGGATCACCTCATCGAATATGACGCGAAAAAGCAGCTCTTCTCCGACGCGGCGAGAGGGGTCTACACCCTGGCGGCGGGCTCGCAGGCGATCGACGTGGGGAACAACGCGTTGGCCGTGACCGAGCGCGACCTGGCCGGTGCTGCCCGGATCCAGCACCGTGTGACCGATCTGGGAGCGTTCGAGTCAGGGATCGGCACCACGACGCATATTTCCGGCTGGCAGGTCATCTTCGACGGGGAAGAGCATCAGCCCGAAATCGACGGTCTTGAAGAGGGGGATTCCGTCGAGTTCAGTTCGGACGGCGGCGCGAGTTGGAACGCGATTCCCCCGATCTTTACCGAAATGGGAACCTATCCGCTCAAGGTGCGGATTTCCCGGCCCGGCTACGAGCCCTATACCGAATCGGGCGAATATCAGGTTCAGGAGATTCCTTCGTCGATTGTGACCTCGCTCGATGATCTGGTCGATCCGACCGACGGAAAAATTACACTGCGCGAAGCGATTAGCTATACGCCCTCGGGGGGAGCCGTCCTTTTTGTCAAGGCGTTGGCGGGAAAGACCGTCACCCTTTCCGACGGGGAACTCAAGATTACCGAATCGATCGAAATTGACGCTTCGGACTTGCAGGGGGGCCTGACAATCGATGCCGCCGGATCGGGCCGTGTCTTCCTCATCACGGGGGGCTCCGCTGCCAAGCCGGTGGAACTGACCTCGCTGGTGATTTCCGGCGGCATGACGGCCGAAGACGGCGGGGGGATCCTGGCGCGCGGAGCGGTACTGAAACTGACCGGATGCACTGTAACGGCGAACACCGGCCGGTACGGCGGCGGACTCTACGCCGACGGCGGTACGGTGACAGTTAAGGACACCCTTTTTGAGAAGAATACGGCGCTTGCCGGGGGGGGGCTCCAGCTGCAGGGAGGAGTGATGACGGTCGACTCGTCCCGGTTCCTTTCGAATAATGCGCTCTCCTACTACGGAGGAGGGATCGAAAACGCTTCCGGAAATCTGACAATAAACAATTCCGTCATTTCGAAGAACAGTGCGGCTACCGGCGGGGGAATCGATGTCGACCGCGGCGTTTTGACCCTAAACGCCTGTGTCATATCCGAAAACAGCGCACTGAGGCGGCTCAGTCCTGAGGATCACAGCTATTACGGGGGATACGGCGGCGGGATTTACAACTACCACGGCGAGATTTTCCTTTCGAACTGCGCTCTGACCGACAACGAGGCTTCGAATTGGGGCGGAGGCGTTGAAACGTACGGGAACATGAATCTGGTCGGATGTACCCTGGCGGGGAACAGGGCTGACTACGGCGGCGGGCTTGATGTTGACGCCGGGTCGGGCGGAAAGGTGAATCTCTACAATTCGATCGTGGCGGGGAATGCCGCCAATGCCGAGTCGGACGATGTCAGCCTCAGCTCCGGTGCGGCCAATGCGTATTACACGCTCTCTTCCTTTGAAGAATGGACCGAATCGGAATCGGTTTATTCCTACGATGGGCTGATCGCGCTTTTTACCGATCCCGAAAAGGGGAAGTACACGCTCCGCAAAGGGACTCGCTGTGTTAACGGCGGGAGCAACTCGTATGTGACGTCGCCGAGCGATCTGGCGGGGAACACGCGAATTGTCGGCGGCCGGGTTGACCTGGGGGCGTATGAAATTCAGAGCTCTCCGGCGGTGCTTGACACGCCGGTGATTCTGACCGGTTCGGAAGGGCTGAGCGCGGCCTACGGACTCGGCCGCCAGCGGATTGTCTGGACGAGCGTTGGCGGCGCGGCGGGTTACGAACTTTCGTATACCGAAGACGGAATCTGGTGGACGAGTATTGCCGTTGAAGAGACATCCCATGTCGTCTCGGGCCTGAAAAACGGCACGCTGATCCAGTACAAGGTCCGCGCGCTGGGAGACGGTCAGACGAACGAGACCTCTCCGTGGAGTGCGGTGAAATCGTTCTATGTCTCCCCCTTTGATCTCGACGGAGACGGCAGCGCGGGAGCGGGGGACTACGAGGCGATTGCCAAGGCGTGGATGTCGGCCGACGGCGGCGACAATTGGGATCCCCGCTGTGATCTTGACGGGGACGGGTTCGTCGGACCGGGGGATTTTGCTCTCTTCAACATCAACTGGCTGAAAGATTCCGATTTTGTCTATCCGGTTGTTTGAAAATGTTTAGAAAGAAAAGGTCTTTTCAGCGTTGTATGCCCGAAAAGGGGAACCGCAGGGTTCCCCTTTTCGCTGTGTGGCAAGAAGAAAACGCTAGTCGCTGACCGTCGTCTGGAACTCGTCGGAATTTCCGCGCAGTTCGGGCGCGTACATCCCTTCGACCGTGGCGGGAAGGGCACTGACCGTTCCCGGCGTTTCGGCTCGGAGCCGATACGAGAGTGTGTGCGTTCCCTGTGGCAGAGACTGTACAAAAAACGATACCCGCGCATCCCGGTATTCCGCATAGGCCGGGAGCGGGCCGCTTGTGTATCCGCTGACAGGGTTGAGCGGTTCGAATCCTGCGGGTTTGCGGTCTTCGATCAGAATCGAGTCGTAGTCGTTCTTGCTCTGGACGTTCAGTTCGACTTCGATCAGGTCGCCGCTTTTGACCGGCGCGCCGTCTTCAAGGCGTTCCCGCTCGAATTTGCGCACCCGCATCGGCGAAAGCTCACCGCGCGGACCGACTGCCGTCTCGAAGGCCGAATCGTTTTCGGTCAGCTTCCAGTAGGTGCGGCTGACCGCAACTTCGAGTCCGGCCTGGCGGATAAACGGTTCCATCGTGAAGTTCGCCATGTATCCGTTGCAGTAGAGAGGGCCGGTACCGGAGTAGCGGATCACAACCTCGTGCGGACCGGCCTGGATATCATCGCCGGCGAGAACGAAGGTGTGATCCTTTTCGAAAAGAGTCTCCGGCGTGATTGTCTCGGTATGGACGGTTTCGCCGTCAACGGCGATCTCTACGGTTCCACCCTGCCGGAGTTCACCGCTCGCGCAGAGAAAGTCGAGAAGAGCGGCTGCACTGGCGGCGGTGTCGCGGGTCGAATTCCAATATGTTCCGTTTTTACGGTTGTTCAGCAGGTATTTGACCAACATCGGTAGGACCCTGTCATCGGGCCGCTCGTGAGACAGCAAACTGATGTATTCGGCCTGTGTCTCGATGCTGTTTCCGTACCAGAACCACCACAGACCGGCGGCCGATGTGCCGCGCAGATCGAGCCAGGCGGTCTGGTTCGTCTCGTCAGTTCTGATATACTGGGCGATCATCTGCATGAGAAGATCGATCCGTTCCTGCACCGCCGCATCGCGCGAGCCGGGTTCGGTGAGCGTGAGCGCGTCGGCGTAGAGTGAGAGGGAAAGCGGTGTCAGCTCTGTGCGCGATTCGAAGATAAAATCACTCATTTCGGCCATTATCTGCTCTCCCTCTCTGGTCTTGGGTTGTTCCCAGCTTTCGAGGGTGAAGAAGACAAGAACATCGTCGTGCGACGCGTATTGCTTGGCGTCGGACGAGTGAACCCCGTCCGGCTGTGCCGACTCAGTGCGCCATTTTTTGAGTTTGGCGTGTTCGGAGAACATGTAGCCGCGCAGCCAGCTGATCCCGTTTTGCAGGACATCTTCCGGGACGCTGACGCCGGCTCCCCGTGCCTGAAAGAGTCCGTCGGTGACCAGCGCGGTCAGGTGCGGGGAAGAGTGTTCCCCCCAGCCGCTGAACCATCCCCAGCCGCCGTCGGCGCATTGCATTTCGCGCAGACGGGCGATGCCGGCTTCCACGCGGCGGTTGACCTCGACCGCAGAAAAGACCGGTTCGGCCGATTCCGCCCGGGGATCGACCGGTTCGCCGAAAATGTTAAGCCGCGGTTCCTTTCCCGCGCGGCGCGAATCCTTTCCTCCGAGTTCCTGTGCGTTGAGATTGGCGCGGTGCGACTCGATTTCGGAGAGGTCTGCTCCCGATTCGGCAAGGTATTTCCGCACCAGAACGGTCGGAAGGAAACGGTTCAGGGTTTGTTCTGTACACCCGTAGGGGTATTCGGTGAGGTAGGGGATCGCGTCGAGAACAGCCCCCGCCAGTGAAGGGGAGTAGCGGACGGTAAGCGAACTCTCTTCGGGGATCCGTTCATTGGGGACGGTGACGCGGAACGCGTACTCTCTCGGCGCGGCTTCACCGTCGGATGAGGGAGCGATGACTCCTGAGAAGGATTCCTGTTTCCGGATCCCGTGCAGATAGACGGGAATCGACTCGCGGACGCCGTCCGCCTCATTCGCGGTGCGGACCGTCATTTCGAGCGGGACGCTCGCCGCCATGGCGGCGTCGACCTGCCAGTCAACGCGCACCTGGCCTCCGGCGGGGATTGCGACCTGCCGAATCGGCGCGGTCCCTTCGTGGAACCGGATTGCGGGGGGCGCCTCGGCATCGAACCGGAGAGCGACTTCCCCTTTCTGTTCTTCGGCCGTGTAGTTGTGGACGACCGCCGAAAGGAGAACAGTGTCGGTCTGGGTCAGAAAACGGGGCCTCTGCATCCGCAGGATCAGGTTCTTGCGTGTGACAACCTCAGATGTCCCCTCGCCGACGCGCGTGCCGGGCGCAAACGACCAGACGTGTATCTTCCAGGAAGTGATGTTTTCCGGCATGTCGAACGAGAGCTCCGCTTCGCCGTTTTCATCGGTCCGCAGTCGCCCGATCCAGAATGCGGTGTCGGCGAATTCGCTCCGGATTTCCGGTTCGGTCAGAGACGCTCCGTCTTCCGGGGACATCGCAGCTTCATCCGCATCGGCGGTTTCTTCGGCCGCGTCTCCGGCCCCGGCGAGCATCGGTGCATTCGGTGCGCCGGGCGCGGCGGCGCCGAGGAAGGCGTTTTTATGCAGTGCGCCGTTTGCCGCTCCCGAGAGGGCGACCAGTGAACGGCTCTTCATCGGTCCGGAATCGAAGTTCGCGTCCGCACTGTACAGGGCCTCCGGGCCGCCCGTAAACCGCGTGCCGGCCGTTCCGAGCGGCTGCATGGTGTTCTTCTGCGGGAAGTTGATCGGATGGAACCATTGTTCCAGGTTGTGCTGCTCATGTGATGCGCAGTGACGCGTCCATTCCCAAAAGAACTTTTTCAGGTCAAAGGAGGGATGCCGTGTCAGGACATCGAGCGAGCGGTCGTAGACCGCGGCGGTTACAATTCCGGTGACAGGTCTGCCGTCGGGATCGGTCAGACGGACTTTCATCCGGGCATGTTCCCCCGGCTGATACGACGGCTTGTCAGGTGTAATCTGCACGTCGATGACACGCGAGACGGGGGGGACCGGAATGTTGCATGCGGCGCGCCGGACGCGTCCGTCGGTGATCGTGATTCCTTCGACCCAGATGTTCGGTGTGTCGGCTTCGGCAATTTCAAATTCGAATACGGCATTTCCCCCCTTCAGACGGACCAGATGCGGGGTGCCGCCGTTGTTTTCTTCGCTCCGCACAAAGAGGAGAACCGCAGCATCGGCCGATGAGGAAACGACCCGGAGACGCGCCTTCTCGCCGGGGCGGTATTCCGGCTTTTCGGGGATTATATCGAGCGGGTTCGAGCCGCCGGCCTCTTCGGGATCTCCGGCGGCGGAACCGGTGACCGTTAAAAGGGAACCTCCCTCGATTTGGTGGCCCGCGCCGTCATCGACGACACACTTGAAACGATAGAGCCCCGGCTGGGGGAGGGTGAACGAAACATCGCCGGTGCCGTCGGTCTGTAGAATGATCTCTTCGGAAAGGACGGAGGTCTCTTCGACCTTTTTTATCTCGGATTCTGTCACCTCGCCGGTCAGGCGGACTCGGCTGACCGTCACCAGTCCGATCCCGCTGACCCCCTCGCCGTCGGCACGCCGGGCTGCCACGCGGTAGATAATCTGCTGACCCGGCCCGTAGAATCCGCGGTCAGCCCACGTTGTAACACGGAACGGCTTTTCGCTGACCAGGACCTTGCCGGAACCGCTCGCCATGCGTCGGGAATCGTCGGTGACTTCAACGGTCACCTCGTACGACTGGTCCTCACCGGGATAGAGCTGAGCCGCCGGGGCGGTGTCGACCGGAATTTCGATCGTCCCGTCCTCGGCGATTTCGCATTTGCCGGAGGCAACCACTTCGGAACTCTCATGCCAGACGTGAGACCACGGCATCGGGGGAGGAGCAACACCCCACTTCGACCAGCCGGGATACCAGGGAGCGCCCGGCGCCAGCCAGGCATAGCCGTTTCCGTAAAGCCAGTCCCAGCGGCAGACCGGATACCACGTTTTGACCGCCCGCGAGCGTGTCACGCGCCACGAGACGCCGGCACGGGTAACCGGACTGCCGAAGTAGTAACCGGCGTGCGCCTTGACGGTGATCTTTTCACCCAGGGCGATCGGTTTTTCGGGAGTGTCGACCGTGACCTCAAATTCCGGTTTCCGGTATTCTTCGAGACTGACGTTTCCCTGACCCAGGGGCCGCCACCGCGGGATGCGGTTAGCGGGAGAGGCTCCGGACTGATTCGTGCCGGGTGTATGACGCGGCGGCACATAGGGAACGTCGAGACGGAACGAGTAGGTCCCCAGGCTGAATGACTCGTCGGTTTCGAGTACATCTTCCAGACCGCCGGTCTCATCGAGGACAGATTCCTTTGAAACAAGCTCTTTTCCTCCCGGTCCGGTGATCACCAGGCGGACAGGGGTTCCCTGCCAACTCCACTCTTGGGGCAGGTCATAGCGGGCCGTTCCCGCCTGGAACCTGAAATGAATGGCGTCTTTCGGGCGGTAGATCGGCCGGTCGGAAAGGAAACAGGCGCGTTCACGGAGGAACGGGATCGCCGCGTCGTGGTCGTACCAGATGTCCTCAAAACCGTAATAGGCGTACCGTCCGCCGCCGTCTTCGGTCGGAACAGAAGCTTCGGCGAGCCAGCGGAACCGCTGATTCATCTCGTCGGTATCAGTAAAGAGCCAGCCGTTGGAATCGGTTTGTTTCCGGAGTTCCTTGATTCGGACCTGCCAGAGATTCCGTTCGCTCGGCTGGTGCTGCGGATCGGGCTGACCGTCTATGTCACCTTCCTGCTGTGACCCTTCGCTGAGATATGCGGGCATCCGGTTGATCGAGTAACCGAAAAAGTGGAGCCGCGCTTCCGGAATCGGCGCGCCGGTTTTTGCGTCTCCCACATACCAGAACGTCTTTCCCTCGACCTGTTTTTTCAGAATGGCCGTATCGCTCAGCCAGATGACAATGGCATCGGAATTGCCGTTTTCCATCTTCCCGCGCAGGAGATACGCTCCCGGCTTGGTGATTGGAAAGTCGATTGATACCCGGCAGTCACTGTGATCTTCCGCCGGGTCGAGGTCGACCGACCAATCGGCGACATCGCTCGAAAGGTACTTGTTGTTCGTGGAGTTGTCGTTCAGGAGTTTCCAGCCGATATTTTCGATCCGGAGTCTGTCGATCTGCCAGTCCTCCGGCGGGTTTTTCGCCGATTCCCGCAGATATTCCGCCGCGTCCTGCAGGAAGAGACGGACGTTGATCTCCTGCACCCGGAACCGCGCCTTCTTTCCGTTGCGGTATTTCCAGAGGAACGAAACACGGGTTCCGGCGGCCTTGTTTGTGATCGGCGCGAACGCGCCGAAGTTCCCGGTCAGGATATCGAGTTCTTCCCGGGCGAACCGCTCATGCGCGGGGAGTTCGGCTTTGATCTCGAGGTCGGCCAGGTGCCGGTAGATTTCCTCAGCTTTCAGATACTGCGTTCGGTTTAGATAAGCCCGTCCCAGCTCGGTCGCGGCGCGGATTTGTGTATCAATACCCGCCGAGGGGTCTTCCATCAGGGAACGGAATATCCGGAGCGGATTATGCCCTTCGGGAAAGGTAAAACGTTTGATCCCGCTTGCCAGGCGGGCGATCGTCTCATCGTCGGAAAGGGAGGCGAGGGAACCGAGCGCGGCGAGCGGGTCTTCACCTCCGCTGCTTTCCGGATCAGATCGGGCCGGAATGTCGAGTGAGCCGGGACCGAACTGCTCCATCAGGAAATCGCCGTAGAAGAAGCGTGCGTCCGCGGCATTGGGAGCGCCGGATTCGGCCGCTTTTTCGAGGAGAAAACGCCACCGCTGACCGTCGTTCTGCGCGTCCGCGAACGATTCGGGAACATCGTAGAAAATCGGGTTTCCCTCTTCGTCGACCGGGGGATAGGAAGGAACATTCCAGAACGAATGACCCAGGTCACGGCTGTAATCGGGGAGGGTGTCCAGGTCGGTGAGCTTTTGCAGATACGCCCATCGGTTGTTGACATCCAGAAAGGTCCGCGCGAATTCGCTGTAGAACTCAAAAATCTCTTCGGGAGGGACGCTCTGCGCGGCACGTTCCTTTTCCAGGAGATTCATTCCCTCGGTGTACAGTTGGAGCGCCCGAACGCGGTCTCGTTCGGAGGAATCGACAACATTGTTGATGCCCGGCCCGGGTCCGCGGTAAAATTTGCCGTCTATGAGTGTTCCGCCCGAATTGATCGAAGCGTAGCGCCGTGCGGCTGCGGCCAGAACGCGCCAATCTTCGGGATGAGCCGAGACAGCCTCTTCGAGGAAGGTGTCAATCTCGGCGGAGCGGTCGAGCTGTTCCAAGGCCGAGCAGGAGAGTTCGACCGCACGCCAGAGGGAAGGGGAGACCGTCCCGGGCGCGAGAACCCATGGCTGGAGGATGTTGTACGCGTCAAGATAGAGCGCGTCTTCGGAAATCATCTTTTCACAGGCCGGGACGGGATTGATTTCATCTGCCGGGGGATCTTGAGATGTCACAGCCGAATCTCCGGCGGCGGGAGACTGCTGGCCGAAGAGGCCTTCCGTACCGTGCGGCATTGCAAGGAGGATGAACAGAAGGGAAAACGCAACTGCCGACGTACGGAGCTTGAGTATCATGATTCGGCCTGTGGTGTTGTGAGTCATCATTTCCGCGGATATTTCGGGTGTTTTCGCCATTTTAACAAAAAGACCGGTACGATACCAGTTGCTTTTTTCATCCCGCCAATGTTTTGTATGCCGGGACGTTGGCATTCCCGAAATTCTTCTCCCCTGGTACGGTTGCCGTCCGCCTCCTTTTGTTGCGGCCGGATGGGATGCATCTGAGTCTCTCCCTTTTGCTTTCGTGCCGGATGGGGTAAAATGAAGGAAGCGGCGCGTTGCGCGGTTCGACGGAACAGGGAGGGGAACGGGTCCCGCCGTCCTGACCGGCCGCGCTCAACCGAGTGAGTATGAGGAGATGGATAAATGACATTTTCGTTCGATGCGGGATTTCCGACGACACGTCTGCGCCGTCTGCGCCTTCATCCCGTGGTTCGCGGCCTGGCCCGGACGGTTGCCCTTTCTCCGGAAAAGTGGATACTGCCCCTTTTCGTCAAGGACGGGGAAGAGACGGCGCCGATCCCTTCGATGCCGGGACAGTCGCAGCTGACCCTTTCCGACTTCCGTGCGGAGGTCAGAGATATCCAAAAGGCGGGGATCGGCGGAGTGATGATCTTCGGAATCCCGAAAAAGAAGGACTCCGTCGGCAGCGACGCGATGAGCGACGAAGGGATCGTCGCCCGTGCGGTGAAATGCGCCAAAGACGCGGTGGGGGACAGTCTGCTGGTCATTACCGATGTCTGTTTCTGCGAATACACCGATCACGGGCATTGCGGCGTGATGAAAGAACTCCCCGGCGGCCGTTATGAGCTGGACAATGACGCCACGCTCGAGAATCTGGTGAAACAGACCCTTGTTCACGCCCGGGCCGGAGCCGATATGGTCGCGCCGAGCGGAATGATCGACGGGATGATCGGAGCGATTCGGAAAGGTTTCGATGAAAATGGGTATACCGACCTGCCGATCATGAGTTACGCCGCGAAATACGCCAGCGCGTTTTACGGACCGTTCCGCGACGCTGCCGAAAGCGCGCCCCGTTTCGGCGACCGGCGCAGCTACCAGATGGATCCGGCGGCCGATCCGGGACAGGCGCTGCGCGAAGTTGCGCTCGATCTGCGGGAGGGAGCCGACCTGATTATGGTCAAGCCGGCACTTCCTTATCTCGATATTGTCGCTCAGGTCAAGGCGAACTTTCCGGGAGTTCCGCTGGCAGCCTATCACGTTTCGGGAGAGTACAGCATGATCAAGGCCGCGGCCGCCGCCGGCTGGATCGACGAAAAGCGGATCGTCCTCGAATCGCTCAATTCGATCGCGCGCGCGGGCGCGGAAATCATCCTGACCTATTACGCCAAGGAGGCGGCGGCCTGGCTGTAGGAGACAAGGCGGGCTGAATACACGGATCATGTCGGAAACCCTTAAAACAACGCTCTTTATCGTTCTGGCGGTTTACGCGGTGATGGGAACCGGCGCCGTCTGCGGCAAGGTCGGCTGGCTCAGTCCGAGAACGCGGAAAGACCTTCTGGCGATTGTCATCAACGTGCTGATCCCCTGCATGATCGTGAAGAACGTACTGATGAACCCGGTCTTTAAGGATCCGAAAAATCTTTACGGGCCGCCGCTGATCGGGTTTTCGATCATTCTGGTCAGCGTACTGATCGGATGGATCGCCGCGAAGATTCTGCCGGTCGGTCTGACAACGCTCGATTCGACGAAGAGAATCGGCACTTTCGCCGCGTGTTTGGGAATGCTCAACTACGGGTATGTGCCGATACCGCTGATCGAGCATCTTTTTCCGAACAGCAGCGGCGTTTTGGGGGTTCTTTTCGTTCAGAACGTGGGAACCGAGTTTGCGCTCTGGACCGTCTGTGTCTTTTCGATGCTCGGCCGGTTCGACAGCAAGACCGTGAAAAGCCTGTTCAACATACCGGTAATGGTGATCGTGGGGTGTCTGCTGTTCGACATTTTCGAACCGCTCCGGTATCTCCCGTTCACCTGGCGTTACGCGTTCGGCAAATACAATCTGGATGTTCTGTTCTGGACGCCGATCAGTATGCTTGCGACATCGGCGATACCCCTTTCGCTCTTATGCGTGGGGGGGGCGATCGCCGAGGAGTTCCACCTGAGCGACTTTGTGGAAGATATCGGAAAGACCCTGCGTATTTCGGCGGTTTCGATCTTCTTCCGGCTGCTGGTTTTTCCGTGTCTGATACTCCTGGCGGCGAAGTACATACCCGTCTCGCGGGAGGCGAAGATCGTAACGGTGATCTACGCATCGATGTCGTCGGCGACATTTCCGATTGTGCTGGCCGAGACGTATGACGGCGATGTCAAGACGGCCCTTCTGACATCGCTGAGCAATTCGTTCGCCGCGATTGCCACGACGCCGTTTTGGATTGCGGCGGGGCTGAAATGGGTCGGAATCGTATAGAAAACGTTACGGGAGAACAGTACGAAATGACAGCAAAACTGCTGGGCGCTGCGTTCGATATGGACGGGCTGATGTTCGAAACCGAAAGTGTTTACTACAAAGCCGCGGAGATTCTGCTCGGTCGGCGGGGGTATCCGTATACCGACGAGCTGTGCCGTGACGTGATGGGACGGCCGCCGCAATACTGTTTTGAGAAGTTCATTGAAACGTACAATCTGCCGGAAACGTGGCAGGCTCTTTCGGACGAGTCGGAAGACATTTTTTTGGAAATACTCAAAGAGGGTTACGAGACAATGCCGGGACTTTACCCGCTTCTGGACAGGCTTGACAGGTGCGGGGTGCCGAAATGCGTGGCGACGAGCAGTTCCCGGCGGATAACCGAAGCGATTCTCGCCAAAGACAGCCTGAAAGAGCGGTTCGCGTTTGTGATCACCTCGGACGACATCACCCGCGGCAAGCCGGATCCGCAGATCTACCGGACCGCTGCCGACCGGTTCGGGATTGCGCCGGAGAGCATGGCGGTTTTTGAG
>ONWH01000213.1 GCA_900321495.1 uncultured Planctomycetota bacterium | reverse complement strand
GCCGGGGACACCAGCTATTAGACGCGCCGACGGGGTGTTTGTCAACTCCGGCTATTCTCCGTCCGCCGATTCTCCGGTTTCGGAATCCTCGTCCGGGATCAAATCAAGCAGATTCTTGATTTCCTTGGCCTGTGTCAGACCGTAGGCGATGCCGAGGTAATAGCGCGCCCAGCCGAACTGCTTCCGCTTGAACGACTCTCTTCCCACGGCGACCGCAAGCCCGATGACGTCTTCATCGGGCCCGCGCGGAATTCGGTGTTCCTCACAGCACCCATCGACTTCTTCCCGCGTCGGCTGCCCGAATTCTTCCCCGGACTTCCGGCGGATATATTCCAGCTCATGATACGCCGTCGCGGAATCCTCGTCATACAGAAGGCTGAGCTCGTAACAGACCGCGGCAGGCCTGTAAAGCTCCTTCTCCGTGAAACAATAACCGAGGTTGCGGTAACAGCGCGCCACGTCTTTCGGATGAAACGCGATCTTGAACGCGTCGAGCGTGACATCGAAAAAGCTCTCCATCTTGCCGGTGATCTTGTAGGTTTCGGCGTATTCCGACATCAGATTGAAGTCGATCGGGTTCCAGTGAAGCCCTTTCAGAAGCGCCGCCCGCGCCTCGTCGAACCGTTTCAGCTCGAAAAGGATATTGCCGTAGAGAAAATAGATCGAGTGGAAATTCAGCCCGATCCGGGTGATTTTGCGGGACGGCTTGTAAATCTGGTAATAGAGGATCTCCTCGAAGAACTCGTCGAAGCAGCGGAATTCCTCTTCCGAATCGTCCTGATACATTTTGAAATCCTCGATACGCCTGACCAGGCTTTCCGCCATGGGGAGTGCTTTTGCATACTCCCTTTTGATAAGCGTAAATTGGATCTCCTCGATTTCCGCGTTGAGGACAGCCGCCGAGGTCATGCTGAGCCGTTCGAGCTTCTTCCGGTTCTCTTCGGGAAGGGTCCTCTCGATCACCCGGCTGCAGGCGCGAACGACCGCGCGCGCCAGGTCCCCGTCCCCGATCTTTCCCGCCTCTTCAAAGAGAAGGCTGAAATCGGTTTCCGGATCGCCGGTGAATTTCAGAGAGATTTCGCTCACCAGTTCATCGAAGTTCTTTTTCTCGGTCATGGCATCAAGGGGCAAGGGGGTCAAATTCAAGACAGTGTGGAAATTTACCGTCTTTACAAACCACATTTAAGGATAACGGCTAATGGGACCGATGTCAAGCGCCGGGAACGATCACGACCGGGCGTCCGCCGTCAGTTCGGCGAACCGCTCGAAAAGGAACGCCGCGCGTTCGGCGTCGTCTGAAAACGGCTTGGCGCGGTACGCCTTTTCGACCGCGCGGTCGAGTTTCCGGTGCGCCCGGAGAAGGTCCGACGGCATCGTGTTCGGATCGTAGAGATCGGCCAGCGACGAATTCGGATACTGCGCCCGCGCGTCGAGCACCGCCTGCGCCGCGGACTCGACGGCATCTTTCTGCTCCCCGGACGGCTCGGGCCAGGGGAAGTTGTTGTAGACGATCCCGCCGGAATAGCGGTAACGCATTTCAAGCCGCCCGCAGACACAGCGGGTCCAAGCCATGCTCATCGAGCTGGTGAGAACGCCGAAGTGATAGAGGGTCGCGTTGGGTGCAACCATCATTGTATTGCTGGCAACTTCGTTTCCCGTAAGGAAACCGATCGGAATATAATCCCTGGTTTCCGATGAATTACAGGGGATTCCGAGAAACGGAGACTCGGCGATAATTCCACAGTCAATGTCGCGTGGTCGTTTCGCAAGTTCGACTGTTGCCTTCTTCGAACTTTTCAGCCGTCCTTCAACAACCGCCTGGATTCTTTCCTGACAGTGCTTCATTTTACGAAGCTCATCGGGAGGACAGTCGATCAGACAAAGGTAATACCGTTT
This sequence comes from uncultured Planctomycetota bacterium, assembly GCA_900321495.1. Taxonomy (GTDB): domain Bacteria; phylum Planctomycetota; class Planctomycetia; order Pirellulales; family Thermoguttaceae; genus RUG695. The sequence goes on along the minus strand of ONWH01000213.1, from coordinate 5,044 downwards.
TTTCCCCTTGATAAATTCGTCGCCGCCAACCCACGGGCGAAACCATTTCGCCGATAACGGTTCTTTGGCGATAAATGCGTCTTTTTCTTCCGGCTTAAAGAGGTAATGGCCGAAGTCGGTGAGCTGACATCCTTTGAACAACAGGGGCACGTCACAAATCGGCTTGCTCCTCGTTTGCAGAAACACATTCGGACCGTCAACCAGATACTCGTTGATTCTCTTAACAACGGTTTCTTTTGGTTCGTCCTTCACCGTGGCGTAGGCATACAGCTTCTTTTTCGCCCGGTCCGTCAGGCCGAACCCGACGATGACGCAGTAGACCGCGGCTTTCCCCTTCGCCTCGTTCGACCACTTGAACGTCTGGTGCGCGAAGTTGATCTTCACGCCGAAATCCTCGGCGAGATGTTTCCAGAGGACCGGCGCCTGCTCCCCCTGGCAGATCGAGTTGGTCGAAACGAAGCCGACCTCAATCCCCGTTCCCTGAATATACTCGGCGGCCTTGCGGTACCAGCAGGTGACGAAGTCGAGAACGCCGGCCCCCTTCAGGCCGCGGAAGACCCGCTTCTGGTCCTCTTTCTGTTCCGCCGTCAAAAGGGACGTTCCGCCGAACGGCGGATTGCCGAGGATATAACTCAGCTCATCTTTCGGGACAAGAGACTGCCAGTCGGTGGCCAGGGCGTTGGCGTTGACGATCGTCGGCGCGGCGCGCAGGGGGACGCGGACGTAATACCCGCCGAGTTTGCGGCTGATTTCCATGTTCATCTGATGATCGGTCAGCCAGAGCGCGACCTTGGCGATCTGCGCCGGAAAATCCTCGATCTCGATCCCGTAGAACTGGTTGACGTTCACCTTGCAGAGGAAATCAATGTCAAGAATCCGGTTTTTCAGCGCGGCGTCTTCCCGGATCAGCTCGTCGATCACCGCCAGTTCCAGCCGCCGCAGCTCGCGGTAGGTCACCACGAGAAAATTGCCGCACCCGCACGCCGGATCGAGAAACTTCATCGAAGCGAGCCGGTCGTGAAAATCCTCAAGCCGTCTGAGTTTCCCGATCTTCAGGCTGCAGATCCCCTCAAACTCATCCCAAAGCCCTTCCAGGAAAAGCGGGCCGATCAGCTTGAGGATGTTCTCTTCCGACGTGTAGTGCGCGCCGAGCGTCCGCCGCTGCCGGGGGTTCATCACGCTCTGAAACATCGACCCGAAGATCGCCGGGCTGATCCGGCTCCAGTCGAGTTCGCTGCATTTGAGGATCGCCTCCCGCATCGGGGCGTCGAACGCGGCGTGCCGGACGCGGTTCGCGAAGAGCTGGCCGTTCACATAGGGGAACCGGGCGAGATCGGCGTCGAGGTTCTTCATGCGGCTTTCGACCGGCGTGTTGAGGATGTCGAAAATTTCATCGAACTTCGACGCCAGGTCGGAACCGTCCGGCGCGGTCCGGCCGCGGATATAGTCGAGGAGCGTGTCTTTCGGAAAGATGCCGGTATCGTCGGCGAACATGCAGAAGAGGAGACGGACGAGATAGACTTCCAGGTCGTGGCCGCCGTAGCCGAGCGCTTTGAGCCGGTCGTGAACCGACCCCATCAGCTCGGTCGCCTTGATGTTGACCGGAATCTGCGCCTGTTCGGCCTTCCGCTGGCTTCCGATGAAATACGTGAAGAGCTCGAGCTTGCCGGCGAGCTCGTCAATCGTAAAGGAGATTTTCGCGCCGCCGTTTTCCATGTCGTAATAGTCGAACGTCTGAAAATCGGAGCAGAGGATCACCGAGGGGACCTCGTCGGCGGGAAGGTGCGCGGCGTAGTTGAACGCCTGCACCTTGGCGCGTCCCAGGTCTTTCCCCCGCGATTTCATTTCAATGAGGATCGTCTTCGGCCAGAACAGGTCGATGAATCCGTAGTTGTTCTCTTCAAGGGGAACCCGGTGCTCGAACGTCGCGACTTTCGCACGCCGTATATCGAAGATGTGGAAGAAATCGTTCAGGAAGCTCTGCGAATGGGCGTGTTCGTCGCCGTCTTCGGAATGGGCCTTCACAAACGCGTTGGCGCGGGCGTGCATTTCGTTGAGCGAGATTGTCATCGGATCGGGTCCTTCTGTTTCGAGCGGCTTGAATTAAGAGCGGCCGGCGCCCCGTTTTTTAAGTATACCCGATTCGGGGAACGTTTTCATCCGAATAAGGCCGATTTTGTCCGTTTTCCGCCGATTCCCTCACGCCGGGGCGCCGCCCCCGTGGCGGCCGGCGGCGGCGTCGGTTAAAATGGAACGGTTGTCCGGTCCCCCTTCCCTCCCAGCCCCGGAAAGGTTCATTCATGCGGTGTCTTCCCCGAAACATTATCCGCTACGCGCTCTTTCTGACGCTGGCGCTTTTGATGCGGTTCGCCGGGACCGCCGCCGCGCAGACCCCTTCGGTTACTTTCAGCGTCGATACCGCCGAAATCTCCGCCGGGCCGATCGGCAACCGTGCGGGCTGCGTCAATGTGTGGCGGTGCCAGACCCTCTCGCCCCCCACCGGGCAGGACCGTGCCGACGGCGCCGATCTGACGCCGTTCGTCGAATGGGTCGAGTTCATGCAGGCGACCGGAAGCTCCCCTGACCGTGACCTGTTTCAGGACCCGAACAATGCCGCGGTCCTGGACGACTACGACTTCGCGCCCCTTCTGAACGCCTGCGCCGCAGTCCTTTCGCTCGGCGCCCGGCCGCACATCAAGCTGAGCGTGCCGACGAAATATTCCTCGAACCGGAATCTGGGCGACTTCAAAACGAACGTCTTTCCGCCGGACGACTACGAAGTGTACGGCGCCTTCGTCCGCGCGCTGGCGCGGGCCCTCGCCGAACGGTTCGGGCTCGACGAGGTGCGCCGGTGGCGGTTCGGCGTTCTGACCGAATTCGAGAATCCCGGCTGGTTCCGGGCGGAAAGCGGCACCCCCGAAGACTCGCGCGAGGCGTATTTCAAACTCTACGACTACTCCGCCGACGCGCTCTGCGCCGAACTCGGGCCGGACATCTGCATCGGCGCGCACGCGATGGCGTGCAGCGAGGGGCTCTGGGACGAACGGGATCTCCTGGACCACTGCGCGTCGGGTGTCAATTACAAAACGGGCAAGACCGGTTCGCCGATCTCGTATATGGCCGTTTCGTTCTACGACAAAAAGCCCGGCGAGCCGAACGGGGTTCCGCTGGCCGAAGTGGTCGGGCGTCTCCGCGCCCGCGCGGAAGAGGTCGGGCTCGGCAGTCTGTTCTACGGCGTGGACGAGGGACGGATCCTCTACGGGCTTCATTCCGGCGCGGCGGCGGACGACCTGCTTCAGCGGGCGGTCGGACGGACGTATCAGGCGGCGTACGACGCGCGGCTTTTCAGGCAGATGCTCGATGCCGATATCGGCTACTTCTGCTCGTGGAGTTATTCCACCGGCGGGCTCTATCACGGAATACCGACCCCGAGCTATTACGTCGCGCGGCTCTTTTCGGAGTTCCGCAGTTCCCGTCGGGTTCAAGTCGGACGGGAAGAGGGCGCGGCGGTGCCGGAAGGGACCGAACTTGACGCGGTCGCGGGATTCGAGCCGGAGACGAAAACGCTCCGCGTGATGCTCTACAACTTCAAAGACGATTACGATTATGACGGCGGGGCGCGGGCGCGGCTCGCCGTGACGGCAGGCGAGTTCGCCGGAAAAAGAGTGCGCGTGACGAAACGGGTAATCGACGACCGCGTCAACTTCTTCCCCGAATGGGAGAAGGACCGCCGGCGTCTCGGAATCGGTGACGGCAGCTTTACATGGTCCCCCGACGATCCGGGGCTCGATTCGACCCTGACGCTCCGCGATCCGGAGGCGCGTAAGATATACAAAGAGGAGCTGCGCCCCAAATACGCGAAGACGGCCCGGCTCGTCCCGGAAGAGGAGACGGCCGGCGTGCCGCAGGACGGGACGCTGGTTCTGGAAACCGAGCTCGGCCCCCAGGCGGTAGTCTTTTATGAGATAACGGCGGCGGAAGAATAAGCGGCCCGCATCGCCGTCCCGCCGCGGCAAGACGGAAACTACTTCAGTTTTTTCCCGCTCCCCGGGAAGATCGACCAGACCGCTTTCTTGATGCCGGGGAAACTGTCGCGGCGGATCGACGCGTCGGAAAGGGGGCCTTCCACCTTGATCTGCGCGATCTGGTCTCCTGCCGACCCCAGGACGTCGGAAACGAGCGGCAGCTGGTCGCGCACCTGACCGAACCGGGAACTGAGGGTCAGATCGATCTGAGGCTGGTCCCCTTCCAGGGTCAGGTAGCCGTCCCCGAAAAGGGTGACCGAGGAGCCTTCCAGAAGGACGCGGTCGAGTTTGAGCTTCGTCCCGTAAATCTGATAATCGACGAACGCCGTGTTAAATCCGCTGCTGTCGCTCTCGTTGATGCTGAACGACTTCAGAATCTGAAGCATCAGCGGAAGCTGGTAGAGCGAGGCGTTCTTGATCGCCAGTCCGCCGCTCCCCTTGGCGGTATCCCAGTTTTTTCCCTCCCCCTGCACGTTGGCGAAAAGGGAAACCTGTCCCGGAAGGATTTCGGCGTGCTCGTCCAGGTCGCGGACCGCTTCGTCCAGATTCCCGTCCTGCAGGCGGAACTCCATCCGGTACGCCTGCGACGGGGAAGGCGTGATGCTCCCGCTCAGCGTCGCGGCGCCGTGAAAGACCGACGCGGAGATCGGCCGGCGGGGAACCGCCGTATAGACGTCCCCTTCCCGACCGGTCACATCGGCCGTTCCGGCGGCGGTCAGCTCGCGCAGCAGGGGACGGCGGAAAAGATCCTGTTCCCGCGGCAGGGGAACCGCGGCGCCCAAAAGGATATCCTTCCCGTCGAAGGAGACCGGACCGCGCACCTGCGACGCCTGAACACCGCCGACGAAAAGGCTGTCGAGATCCAGATAGCCGTAGAGCGCGGCGTCCTCGCCGCAGGCGTAACCGCAGACGGCGACCTTGCCGCTGATATCGGTGATCGGTTTGCCGCACTCGATCCCGTTGCGGAAGAGGACCAGTTCACTGTTCCACGCGAACTCGATCGGCGCGCCGGCGCCGGC
>ONWH01000217.1 GCA_900321495.1 uncultured Planctomycetota bacterium | reverse complement strand
TTCCAGCTCGAATCGCTCCAGCCCATCGACTCCTGAATGTAGTTCTGCGGGGTTTCGACGGTGTTGCTCGAAACGAGCGAGAAGAACTGCTTGTCGCGGGAAAGGTAACCGATCTCCACGAAGAAGGTTCCCGGCGGGTCACTGACGTTGAGGAACCAGTTGTAGACCCCGCCCTGAATCAGAAAATCGTTGACGAACTCGGTGCTGCGGCCGCCCGCGGCGTCCTGCCGGACCCGGTAGAGGCGCAGAATCGGGTCGGCGGTATGCCAGAGGTAGCCCATCGCCGCACGGATCCGGGTGATGATGTTGGCGCTGATCTCCCACCATGCGTGGAGCCAGAACGGGCCGCAGACCTGCAGAACGATCCGGTCTTTCCCGCTGATGCGCGACGAGGGCGTCTCCAGCGTCTTGCGGCGGACGGTGTTCTCTTTCAGCGCGTCGGGCCGGCTCGTTTCCTTGACCGGCTCTTCGGAAACCGCTCCCTCTTTCGACGGGGAGACCGGAATCTGAGTTACATCTTCGCGCGCCGGAGGGGGAAGGCGGCGGCGCTTCGATTTACGGTCGGCGCTTTCCGCCTGCGAAAAAGTGAACGGCTCGGCGGGAGTCATCCCGAGCTTGGAACGGACCACATTGACGCGCGCGGCGGAGCTCCTCGGCCGCGGGGAGGGCGCTGCGGGCATACAGCGCTTCGGCGGCGCCGGCCTGACGGCCGCCTTTTTGACCGGAACGCTCTTCCCGGCGGCGGGTTTCTCCCCGGACGCCGGTTTGGCGGACGTTTTGGCCGGTTTCGACGCGGCGGTTTTCACGGTCTGCGCCTTTTTGACCGGTTCCGGTTTGGCGACCGGAGCGGAACCCTTTACCGCGCTCTTCTTGGGAGCGGCTTCCTTTTTCCGAGGAGAGGCTGCCGGAGATTTCGCGGCGGACACCTTTTTAGCGGCCGCGGAAGGCTTCGCCGCCGCCGCGGCCGCCTGTTTCGACCGGATACGCCTCCCGGTAGGATCCAACGCGCCAAGCTTTGCGGCCAGGTCGGCTTTGGACATTCTGGCCCACCCCGATACTCCGAGTTCCCTGGCCATTTCCCGCAGGTTTTTCACCTGGAAATCGTTGTAACTGAAATTTTTGCCCACATCTCCTCCAGCCCCGAACTCTGCCCGGGGAATTGTAAAAATAAAGGGAGTCTATTATAATACCATAGTATACCATATTTTGAATTAATCAATACCAAAACGCTCTATATTGCGTAAATATTTCATATTTTGCACATATCCAATTTTAACAACGCGCGATGAACATCGACCAAAAACCGGTTTTTCACGCCGATTTCGGCTCATTTGACGTTGCCGGAGCGCTCCGTTCCCTCGAATCGGGCCGAAAACCGGTCATTGCCGTCGTCGGAGACTACTGTCTCGACAAATACCTCTTTATTGACGCCCGGCTCGAAGAACCTTCGGTCGAAACGGGCCTTCCGGCGCATCAGATCCGCCGAAAAGGGCTCTTTCCGGGGGCGGCGGGGACGATTGCCGGAAATCTGGCGGCACTCGGCGCCCGGGTCCGCGCGATCGGCCTTTGCGGCGACGACGGCGAGGGATTCGAGCTGATCCGCGGACTTGAAGAGCGCCGGATCGATACCGCGGGAATGGTCCGAAGCGGCAAAATCTTCACCTCGACCTATATCAAGCCGATCCGCGAACATGACGGCCCGGCGCGCGAACTGAGCCGCCTCGACATCCGAAACGCCTCTCCCGCGCCGCAGGACGCCCTCGAAAAGGTCAAAACCGCCCTTCGCGAAACCATCCCGCAGGCTGACGCCGTTGCGGTCGCCGATCAGTTCACCTTCCAGGCGGGGTCGGTTCTGGGGGGGGATATCCCCGACCTTCTCGCCGATCTGGCCGAGGCGTTCCCGGAAAAGTTCTTTATGGTCGATTCCCGGTCGAACGCCGCGCGGTACCGAAATCTCCTCATCAAGTGCAACGCCAGCGAGCTGCTCGACCTGGTATTCCGGCTTAAAAACCCGGAAGCCCCGGCGCGGGTCGCCGCCGACGGAACCGCTGACCGGAACACCGAAGCGCTCCTCGATGCGGGCGCCTTCCTCGCCCGCCGAAACGCCAAACCGGTCCTCGTTACACGGGGGAGCCTGGGCGCAATCCTCTTTGAAGGGGAAAACGCCCCGGTTTTCATTCCGGCGGTCCCGGTCACCGGGCCGATCGATATCTGCGGCGCGGGAGACGCCACCAACGCCGGGCTCACCTTTGCCCGCGCTCTGGGAATCCCTCTCCCCGAGTCGGCCCTCATCGCGGGCGCCGTCTCGTCGATCACCATCCGGCAGATCGGCGTGACCGGCACCGCGTCGCTCGGCGAGGTCGCGCGCGTCCTGCGCGGTCATTGCCAAAAGCCGTGATTCGGATAGAATAGATTCCGGCGCCGGCCGGGAGGAGAAACGCGCAAAGCCGCGCGGTTTTCCGGCCCGCGCCGCGGGAATGTTCACACAGATTTCGGAGTATCCGCGCGCCGGTCCGCGGGGCGCGGAAGACTCCGCCAGAAGAGCAGAGGAACAACAGATGGCATACGAAGTTACACTCATCACCGGCGACGGAACCGGTCCGGAACTGGCGGCCGCGGCACGCAAATGCATCGACGCGACAGGCGTCAAAATCGACTGGGACGTTCAGGAAGCGGGGATCGACGTCATGGAAAAGACGGGTAATCCCCTTCCCGACGCGGTTCTGGAGAGTGTCCGCCGCACCCGCTGCGCGCTGAAGGCGCCGATCACCACCCCGGTCGGGAAAGGGTTCCGGAGCATCAACGTCCATCTGCGCCAGGAGCTCGACCTCTTCGCCTGCGTCCGCCCCTGCAAGTATTATCCGGGCGTCCGCACCTTCTTCGACAAGGTCCCGGTCGACCTGGTCATCTTCCGCGAAAACACCGAAGACCTCTACGCGGGAATCGAATTCGCCAAGGGGACGCCGAAAACCGCCGAGCTGATGGAAAAGATCAACGCCCTGGCCGACGGCCGGAAGATCGCGACCGGCCCGGACGAGACCGGCATTTCGATCAAGCCGATCAGCGTCTCCGGAACCGAACGCCTGGTCAAGTCGGCGTTTGAATACGCCCGGGCCAACGGCCGGAAAAAGGTGACCGCGGTCCACAAGGCGAACATCATGAAGTTCAGCGACGGCCTCTTCCTCGAAGTCTCGCGCGCCGTGGCCCAGCAGTATCCCGACATCGAGTTCGAAGACCGGATCGTCGACAACATGTGCATGCAGCTGGTTCAGAAGCCGGAACTGTACGACGTGGTCGCCCTGCCGAACCTCTACGGCGACATTCTGAGCGACCTGTGCGCCGGCCTGGTCGGCGGGCTCGGCGTTGCGCCCGGTGCGAACATCGGGCATGACGCCGCCGTCTTCGAGGCGACCCACGGCAGCGCGCCGAAATACAAGGGGCTCGACAAGGTCAATCCGACGGCGATGATCCTTTCCGGGATGCTGATGCTCCGCTACCTCAAAGAGACCGAAGCCGCCGACCGGCTCGAAGCCGCCGTCGCCGCGGTCATCAAAGAAGGAAAATCGGTAACCTACGACATGAAGGCCGACCGGAACGATCCGACCGCCGTCGGAACCCAGGCGATGGCCGAAGCGATCTGCGAAAAGCTCTGAGCCGTGTCAAAGATCCGCGCGGCGCTCTGTATTACGGAACTTGAAATCGGCGGGGCGGAAAAGGCGTTCACCGAACTGGCGGCCGGCCTGGACCCCGCCCGCTTTGCCCCCGTGATCTACGTCCTCCGCGGTGAAAAATACCACAGCGGGAAACCCTCCTTTCTCCCGATATTGCGGCAGCGGGGGATTCCCGTTTTCTTTCTGGATGTCGGCGGCCCCTTCACCTTCGTGCGGGGTGTCCGCCGTCTGGCGCGCCTTCTGAAAGAACAGAAGGCGGACGTTTTCCTCTCGTTCATGTTTCACGCCAACCTGCTGGGACGGCTCGCCGCCCGCCGCGCGAAGGTCGGGCGCGTCTTTTCGGGAATCCGCGTCGCCGACCGCGAGCACCGGCTTCATATCGCTCTCGACCGTCTCACCTCGCGTCTGGTCGACCGCTACCTCTGCGTCAGCCGGTCGGCCGCCGATTTTCTTGAACGGGCCGAAAGGATCCCCGCCGGAAAGATCGCGGTGATCCCCAACGGCGTCAGGCCCCCCGAAACGCCCTCCCCCTCCCCGCTCTCCGGAACCGCCGAAAAGCGGATTCTCTTCGTCGGGCGGCTTGCGTGGCAGAAGGGACTCGACTGGCTCCTTTCGTTCGCCGACGAGTGGCTCGGCGCGCCGGAAGCGCAGGGGTGGTCGTTTGCAATCGTCGGCGACGGGCCGCAGAAGAAGAAACTTGAAAGGATGATCGCGCGGCTCGCTCCCGAAACCGCGCGGCGAATCGAATTTCTCGGCTGGCGGGCCGACGCCGCGCCGCTCATGGCCCGTGCCGGTCTTTTTCTCTTTCCGAGCCGCTACGAGGGGATGCCGAATGTGCTGCTCGAAGCCGCGGCCGCCGGCTGCGCGGTTCTGAGCAGCACATGCGACGGCGCCGAAGAGATTCTGGGCGGGCAGAGCGCGCCGCAGACCTTCACGTTCGGCGACAAAGACGGGTTCCTTTCCAAATTCCGCGCGCTTCTGGCCTCCGATGCGGCGCGCGCCGAGCTCGGCCGGGCGAATGCGGCCCGCGTGCGGGAAGAGTTTTCCGCTGAAAAGATGATCGCGCGCTACGAGGCGGAATTCCTGTCGGAATCCTAGTTTGAAGGAACCCCGCAGCGCTCAGTTCAGCTGCCGCTGCACAAACGGACCGAATAAACTTTGATCTCCCCCCTGCGCGTCGTGGGAAGGCCGATACTGATCGATTTAAACGCTCCTGTATATCCGCCGACCTGGCTCAGGTCGACGGTCCAGGTGTTCCGCGTGCCGTCGGCCAAAACCGGAAGCCGGACGGAAATGACCGAAGGGGCAGAATGCTGTTCCGTGTCAGCAACCAGATCGTAAGACGAAAGCGGCGTGAGCGTCACCGTCAGACTCGCCTCTTCTCCCGGTTGGGCATCATTGAGAAGAAGTTCCGCGTCGATTTCCAGAATCGGGGCCTCTTCGGCTCTCCAGAAGGTGTCCGGACCGACGATTTTCCCTTGCGGCGCGGGGTTAAAGGAAACGTTCAGGCACTCGTTAATCGGATAGCCCTTGTCTTTGGCGGAACCTGAGTAGGTCCAGCAGCACCGATCGCTTTCGAAGGTCCACGCGGGAAGTTCCGGGAGAGTTTCTTCGGCGATTTCATAAACACGCGAACGGATTTCATCGAGGGAGCCGACAATGAAATAGGCGCGGTAGGTCCGCTCAATATTGTAGTCGAGGATCATCTTCGAAAGAGGCGCGATATACCCCGTCTGTCCGTCTTTCGCCCCGCCGACCCCCTTCAGGCCGTCCCCGCCGAAAAAGCCGGAGGCGAAACTCGCCGATTCCGGCTGATAGACGCCGAGCCCTGTGTTGTTGTCGTCGAGAAGCGCCGACCAGCGCTCCGGGCAATAGTAGTAGAGCCAGGGCCACCCGTTCCCGTCCCCGCGGTCGACCAGAACGGTCGTCTGTTCATTCTGAAACGGATTATCCCCCAAATACGAGACAAGTTTGTACCAGCGGCCGTTCGTATAGACCGCGGGCATCTCCTGGCTTCTCGCCGCATACTGCGTGGTGTCGCTCCTCGAGTTGATGATAGTCGCGTCGAGACAAAAGCCGTAGTCGGTCAGCGTATAGACACATTTGAAAATGCATTCGGCGGGCAGGTTCCGGTTCGGCCAGAGCATCGGAACCGTCCAAACCGTCATGGTGTTGCCGGTCTTCTCGAACGAAATGACCTTCGACTGGAAACCGTAGCAGTCCCCCGACTGAATCGGATTCCACCCCAGGTTCCGCCACCCCTCGTACGGCTGTTCGCCGTTCGGCCCGATATACGGAACCGGGCCGCTGTAATACGAAAGCTGGATCTGCCGGCCCCAGTCGCAGCTGTTGATCATATTCGCGCCGCCGTTTTTCTTATCGGAAAGCCAGGTCACCGCCCCGCCGATCGAAAGGTCGATTCCAAGCTTAACGCGGCCGTTCGACAGATAGCGCATCGGCTCGTCGCCGTAATCGTACGCGTCGGGAAGAGCGTCAAAGACGGGCGCCCCGACCGTGATGCTGCGGAAGACATCGATCCCTTTGGCGGCGGAGAAGCCGACCATGCCGCCCGAAAGGGTCGAGTCGGCGACCGAGGCCAGCACCGTGCTCCCCACGCCGCACGACAAAAGGCCGTCGGAAAGCTGCGCCCAGATCGTGTAGATCCGGGAGTTCTCAAAGTAGGCGGCCCCCGTCGTCAGGAGGTGCATGACATCCCCTTGGCCGACGTAGTAGAGGCGGACGGCGTTTTCCTGAAATTCGGCGTAGTACCGCTCACCCGATTCCTGAACGGCCAGTTCGATCCCCGCCCGGAACCCGGCGGAATAATCCGACGATCTGAAATCAGCGGTCACCAGGATATCCGCGGGAAACGCGTCGTAGTCGCAGATGGCTTCCAGCACGCCGCTGTTCGCATCGAGCGTCAGGACGCCGTCTGCGGCCGAAATCTTCGAAACCTTATCGCCGAAGAGAAGCCAGTTCTCAATGTTCGACGGATAGATGCGGTAAGAAGCGGTCGGTTCGGCGAGGGGAACGCCGTCCTCGACGAAAGTCGACGTGATGTAAACGTCGCCGATCCGATTCGACACGCCCGATGCCGCGGCCGGATTCGGTTCGACCGAAATGTTGGTGAACGTGTTGACTCCGTCCGAGGCGCGGAACCCGACCTTGCCGCCGGAAAGGGAAAGGTCGCTTACCATGACCAGCGTGTCGTCCCCGACGCCGAAAGAGATCAGGCCGTCCGACTTCTGCATCCAGACGGTGTAGGTCTCGCGGACGGCGAATTGACGGAACGCCCCGTTGAGGAGAACTCTCTCTCCATTTTCGCCGATGCGGTAGAGGCAGACGCGGTCGCCCTGAATCTCGGCGTAATAGCCGCAGCCGTCTTCCTGAACCGCCAGTTCGATTCCCGCGCTGAAAGCCGAAGAGGAAGCGGTCGATCGAAAATCGGCCGTCACACGCAGGTCGTCCGAAAAACTCCCGTAATCGCAGACGGCTTCCAGCTCTCCGTCTCTCGCGTCGAGGGTGAGTGAACCTCTTCGGACGGCAATCTTCGAAACGTCGCCGCCGGAAAGGAGCCAGTTCGCGGCGTTCGACGGATAGATCTCGTAAGACTTGGTGTCGTCGGGGAGCGCGTCGCTCGTTTTGAACCAATACGACGAGAGGAGAGCGTAATCCCCCGGCCCGACAAACCCGTCGCCGTCGATGTCGCAGACCGGATTCCAGTTCTCGGTGCCGTCGGCCGAAAACCAGGCGCCGCTCATATACGAGAGTTCCGCCGG
>ONWH01000218.1 GCA_900321495.1 uncultured Planctomycetota bacterium | reverse complement strand
GCCAGACACGATTCGTAGACGGGAATATGTCCCCCCGGCGTATAAATTCCGCCGTCCGTCTGGACTGCGCGCAGAACATAGTCGGTTCCGCGTCTGACCGTTGGGTCATCCGGAGAATAACCCGCGCGGAGCAGACCGAGAAGAACGACCAGACTTGTTCCGATCCCCTTTTCGGTCGTCCAGCCGCCGCAATCTTCCTGACTGCGGCGAAGATATTCCGCGCCGAACGCGGTCATTTCAAGACGCGTCTTCTCCCACGCCGCGCGATCCTCCTGAGTCGGTTCCCCCGCAACGACAACCTCCTCGCCGTCGGCGCCGCAAAGCGCCGGACCGGCGGAAAGAACCGCGTAAAAGAGTACTGCGGCAAACGCATGGGAAAGAAAACGGGTTCTCATGAAAGGCCTTTCTGTTTTCAGAGCGTGTTCGGCTCATGCCCTTTCCGGCTGGCGGCGCGCAGAAGCGCCTTTTTGTCAACCGTATCGTTTACAAACCGCACGCTCCCGTCCATCATCCCGAACATCACCCCGCCGGGATGATGGCTCGAAAAAGAGCCGGTACTGTAGAATGTCTTGTACTGATCGTGATTTTCGTCATTCTGGTCTTTGATCGCGTTCAGTTCCCATTCGACGTTCTTCGAGCTGACATAGATCACCGGACCGCCCATGAAATAGTAACCGCCTCGGATCCAGGCAAAATATCCCTCATAGTCTTTGTGGGCGATCTCGCCGATTCCGAGCGTATTTGAAAGACCGTCGGTGATGTCGCCGAATTTCACCCCTTTGTTCTCGAAGAAGACGCCGTTGTCGGCACAGGGACCGCCGCTCATCTCCTGTCCGTAGAAGCTGATGCTGTTATCCTCTTTCGTACGGGCGAGATGATACTCGGTTGACTCGTTTTTCTTGCCGACCGCGCCGGAAATCCCGTAATAGTGGGCTGTAATACATTCGAGCTCCTGCCCGTACTGTTTCATGCTCGACTCCTCATTCGAACAGCTCGGGCACAGGAACGCGGGCACACGGACTTTCGCCAGGCCTTCGGTCCCGTCATAGTCACCGTCCCCTTCATCTTCCTTGTAGTCCTTTTTAAAGTCGATCTGCGTGTAAATGCTCCCCTGCTCCATATAGGGAAGGACCTTGGTCAGAATCCCGTAGCCTTCACTCGTTCGCTTCGACGCGTCAAGCTTGCATTCCGGCGGGAGTTCGCCGTATGTGTCATGGAACGAGTGGAACGCCAGTACAATTTGCTTGACGTTGTTCGAGCATTTCATGCGCCGCGCCGCTTCCCGCGCAGCCTGCACCGCCGGCAAAAGAAGACCGATCAATATCCCGATGATGGCGATCACCACCAGAAGCTCAACCAGGGTAAACCCGGACTTTCGCCCGGTACGATTTAATATGCGATTCATTGCGTCTTTCCCAACTCTCCTGCTTTTCTTTCCGAAAAAATGTCCCGCTCCGTCCCGCCGTCATGGCGGAACACAGAAGCGGTCAACGGAGCAGGCAGACGCTTTGTCTCTCTTCCGGCACACGGGAACGTACCGGCCGTCTCCGCGGGAAACCGGACACGGCGGACCTCCGAAGGAGGACAGGCCGCACGAAAAGGAGCCCCGTCAAAGAGACGAAAAATTCCTGCAAGGACGGCATTCCGATCCCCGCTGCGCCGCCGATCGGAGGTGCGGGGGAAAAAATCGTGGCCAGCAGGGTAATCAGCGAAAGAATCAGTCCGGCATGGAGCGAAAGGGGAATCGCACAGAACCCACGCGCGCAAGTGCGGAACGCGGCCGGTGCCGGCGGTGAAAGAGCCAGGCGCGCAGCATAGGCGTTGATCGGGTTCCCCGCAAAATCAGGGATATCGGCCGGCAGAGAAAAAGGTTCCCCGTTCATCTCGTCGAGGAAGGCGAAAACCTCGGCGGCGCAGGGATCCGAGTCGGTCAAAAAGTCGAAACAGGCGCGTTCGGCCGGAACGACCGGTTCCGCGGCGGCCGAAAGGGAAGAGATGCGCGTTTCGACGGCGGCGCGGTAAAACTCTTCATGGTACCGAGTCCCGAGAAGACGGCGCGTCTGGCGCATGTAGCTGTCGGCGCGCTCGCGCAGCACGGCGGCCCCCGCCTCGGTTCCGAGCCGGACGGGAAATGACCTTCGGGCGGACTCCTCCCGGAACGCCGCCGGCGCCAGGAAGAGGATCATCAAAATCAACGCGAAGATTCTGTTCAAGTTCAAACCGCTTTCGTCCCGAACGTTCGGCCATCGGCCGCCGAACCGATTCTAAGTATACCACACCTCTCCGTCAAGAGAAGGTTTCCCGCTCCCTGTGCACGGGATCGGGCGCTAGTCCATCTTCGCGGTGCGAACGACTTCGTCGAT
>ONWH01000222.1 GCA_900321495.1 uncultured Planctomycetota bacterium | reverse complement strand
TTGTGTGGTAATCACATCAGAGTTCATTATAGGCTCCTGATCCTAAATTTTCTGTTAGGTGCGGGACGGTCAGACATGAAATAAACTATCCTTCACGTCATCCCGCATCATTCTGATACTTCCTGATACTTCCGTTTCGGGCGGAATGGCCCGGAAACGGAACCGGTCGGCGTGAATCGCAGTCCCGCCCCGGCGGAGTCCATTTTAACCGGAATTCAAACATCTGCAAGAAGAACGTCGGTCGGGAAAACCGCCGTGGAGATAAATTCCCCGTCTTACCGACCTTCCGCAATCGAACAATTTGACGGGGACTGAGACATCTTGCCTGAGCAGAAAACTCACTTCCAAGGCGGGAAAGGCACAAAACGGGTGAATCGGCGATCAGTTTCAGACAGGTGTCGTTTTTCCATTCCTATTCTCCTTTTCCGGGAGTCTCACCCGGCAATCTTGTCTCCTTGGTTAAAATCGGGTATAATCCAAATGGGGGCGGAAGACCGTGCAAAGCAGCAGGACATGCCGCGGCATTCTCCTTCCGCGGTGGCATACGGGGGTGACACCCGAATTCTTTTTGACGGAGAAACGTGATGAAATTTCGTTATATCTGGGCGGCGGCATTGGTACTGGCTTTTGGTACCTTTACCGCGGCGGTCGCGCAAAATTTGTTTCCCGCCCCGGCTTTTACCGGAGCGGTTCGGACGGGAAACTATCAGAACCAGCTCCTGCCGGAACCGGTTCTGCCGGTTCTGCCGACGCTTGGCACCGGTTTCATGCCGGTTCCGATCTTTAACCAGGGGACTGGCGGCCGTATGCAGTGTATGCGGCGGGTTCTGTGTCATTCCAACAGCAACAGTGAAGCGGGAGAATATGCGATGATGGGGTATCAATCCGCGCCTTTCGGGCAAACCAATGAGGGAAAAACGGTCACGGCCTTTACGTTGACGAACGCCAACGGCCTAAAAGCCGTGGTGCTGAATTTCGGCGGGGTTCTCTATTCGATGGAAACCCCCGACCGCGACGGGAAACTGGATAACATCTCGTGCAACCTGGCGACGGTTGCCGAATATCAGCAGTTCCGCCCCTATTTCGGTTCTCTGGTCGGCCGCTACGGGAACCGGATCGCGCGCGGCAAGTTTACTCTGGACGGTGTGGAGTATCAGGTTCCGGTTAACGACGGTGTCAACGCGCTCCACGGCGGGCTTTGCGGGTTCGACCAGCGGATTTGGGATGCCGAACCTTTCATGACCGACAACGGCGTCGGCGTTCGCCTGACCTATACCGCCAAAGACGGAGAAGAGGGATATCCGGGAAATCTGGCTGTGGCGGTCAGTTACGTCCTCTCAAACGACAACGCACTGACGATCGACTATACCGCCACCTGCGATAAGGCGACTCCGCTCAACTTGACGAATCATACCTTCTGGAATCTGGGAGGTGCGCACTCGGGTCTGATTCTCGACCATGTCCTGAAACTCGGCGCTTCGCACTATCTGCCGACCGACGATGGCCTGATTCCGACCGGCGAGATCGCCTCAGTCGAATCGACCCCGCTTGATTTCCGTGCTTCCAAGCCGATTGGGCAGGACATTGCCCAGATTACCGATCCGTGGTTCCGCGGCGGGTTCGATCACTGTCTTGTCCTTGATAAGGCTCAGGAAGGTGAACTGAGCTTCTGTGCATTTGTCGCCGATCCCAAATCGGGCCGGACGATGGAAATCGAGACGACTGAACCGGCTGTCCAGTTCTACTCCGGGAACTGGCTCGACGGCTCGACCGGCGTCGGGGACTACAAATACGAGCAACACACCGCCTTCTGCCTTGAGGCGCAGCACTATCCCGATTCCCCCAACAAGCCGGCGTTCCCGAACACGATTCTCCGTCCGGGCGAAACATACCGCCAGACGACCGTTCACAAGTTCGGGGTTCAGTAATCGGTCCGTTTGCGCAGGATTGATCTATGGTTGCCTGCAACGAGTTAACCGCTGCTCTGCGTGCCGCCTGCCCTCTGCCCCTGGCCGAGGAGTGGGATAATGTCGGGTTTCTGCTCGGCCGGACCGAGAAGGATGTCCGGCGGGTGATGACCTGCCTGACGGTAACGACAGAAACGGCGGCCGAAGCGGTCGATGAAGAGGCCGACCTGATCATTTCGCATCATCCTTTCCCTTTCCGCGCCGAAAAGCGCTGGACGAGCGAAACGCCGACCGGTTCCATTCTCCTTTCACTCGTTCAGGGAGACGTTGCCGTATTCAGTCCGCACACCGCTCATGATTCCGCTTTCTGGGGGGTGAACCGGCAGTTGGCAGACCTTTTCGGCCTGGCCGATGTCAAGCCGCTCAGCGAGGGGAATCTGACAGCGTCTCCCTCAATGATCCAGGGGATCGCGCCGGGGAAAGCACACATTCTCAAAGGTGAGGTCGGTCTCCCCCTGGGGAGCGGCCGTATCGGAACACTTCCCGCCGCGATGCCTCTGGGAGCCTTTCTTCGCGAAGTCTCGGAGAAGCTCCGCCAGCCGACCGTTCCCTACGTCGGTGATCCCGACCGTGTACTGACGCGCCTTGCGATCGGCTGCGGCGCGGCCGATGACTTTATCGCCGATGCCGCGCGGGTCGGAGCCGATGCGCTCCTGCTGGGGGAAGCGCGTTTTCACGGCGCTCTTCTGGCCCAAGAGTATGGGATGGCGCTTGTCCTTCCGGGGCATTATGCGACCGAGCGTTTCGCCATGGAAACGCTGGCTGGGCGTCTGGCAACCCTCTTTCCCGCGCTCACGGTCTGGGCGAGCCGCCGGGAATGCGATCCGCTTTGTTTCCGGACCGGGACGTCTGCCGTCCCGGCCGAAGGTGACACGAAAACCCCCTTGTAACAATCCTCCCGACAATTTGTTGGGTGTCCCGCGTCCTGCGCGGCGGCGCCTTTGAGATTCAGATTTAGGAGTCAATGACCGATGGCAAGACCGAAAGCTCAGAAAAACTTTCCGAAACTGCATAATGCGACCTGGCCGGGCGTGGTCGGAAAAGGTTCTCCCGACAACCCGGTGATCGAATTGCGCCAGATGCTCGAGCTGACCAAAAACGCCGAGTATGAGGGAGTTCACTTCGACGGCGTTGACCTTTTTTTGGATCACCCGCATTACAACATCGAAGGAGGACATGCCGCCGCCGAGGAAATGGCTGAACTTGTCAGCAGCTACAACCTGGTGATCGGTACCGTCGTCGCCCCGATCTGGAGCGGTTCGGCGATCGGTTCGGAAGAGAAACGGAAACATTTTCTAGATCAGGTCCGGCTCGGCTGTTCGATCGGCAAAGAGCTTCGCGATCTGGGAGTCCGTCCGAACGGGTGCGTCCGAATCGATTCCTCGGTCTCTGTGGCCGAATGGCTGAAGGACCCGGAAGGAAATCAGAAGCAGCTGGCCGAGACCTTTGATGCCGCCTGCGATATCGCCAACGAGTACGACGAAGTTCTCGCCGCCGAAGGAGAAATCTGTTGGGGCGGGATGCACAGCTGGCGGCGGATGCTCCAGCTTCTGGAAATGGTCGACCGCCCCCAGACTCTCCGGTTCCAGGCCGACCTGGCGCATACGCTCCTGTATCTTTTAGGATACAACGCGCCGGAAGACCGCCTTCTTCCCGAAAACTTTGACTGGTCCGATACCGCGACATTCGACGCCGCCTATATCAGGATGACCGACAAGCTCCGTCCATGGACGGTCGATCTGCATATCGCGCAGAACGATGCGACGGTCTTCGGATCCGGCTCACACGACAAGACTGGGCGGCACTGCCTGCCGAAAGATCCGAACGGAAAACTCGACATTGTCAAATACGCCGGGTTCTGGCTCAAAGACGAAGACGGCCTTTTGAAGATGTTCAACCATATCTGCTGGGACGGCTGCATGTTCCCGAACGACGTGATGCTCAAGCAGGAGACGTGGAACGATGTCCTCGAAATGATGGTGAAAGTACGGCAGGAATACGGCTGGAAATAAATCCCTTTGGGAGAAAGGAACCGAAACATGAACGCGAAAGAGACCGCGGTAATCTTCATCGAATTTCAGAATGATTTCTGCCATCCGAACGGGCTCCTCTACGATACCGTGAAGTCGGAACTGGCCCGTCTGGGGACCGTTGCCAACGCGCAGCGTCTTCTGACCGGGGCGCGCCGTGCGGGATGCAAGATCATTCATTCTCCTTTTACCCTCGACCGCGCCTGGTGCGAAGCTCAGCAGGCCGAAGGGCTCCTCAAGGGGATTTACGACGGGAACATCTTCTTGCCGGGCAGCTGGGGGCATGAGATCATCAGCGAACTCCGTCCGCTCGAAGAGGAAATTGTCATAGAGGGGAAACGTTCCCTCAGCGCGTTTTCACACACAAATCTGGCCGAAATTCTCCGGTTCGCCGGGATTAAAAACCTGATTGTCACAGGACAGCTGACGAATGTCTGCGCCCAGGCGACCGCGTGGAGCGCCTATGACCTGGGATTCCGCGTTCGGATGATCACCGAAGCGTGCGCTTCGGCATCCCGCGATATTCACGAGTATGTGACGAACCAGATCGCGCCGATTTTCGGCGAGGTGCCGACGGTCGACGGTTTTCTCGCTTCGCTGAACTAGCCCCGTCGGCCATCTCGGACATTCATAAAACCGCCCGTTTTGAAAAACTCTAAAAAGTTTTTCGAGCGGGCGGTTTCTTTTTCGGCCGCGGCATGTATCGGCGTCTTGAACCGCGGTCCCTTTTCTCCTATAATTTTCTTATTGTTTATCCGTCGGTTTTCATAGACCCTTTGCTCATAAGAGGTGAGTGATGTCAAATCTGTTCCTGTTGGCGCAGTCCGTTTCCGAAGCCGCGGCGGAAGGAACCCGCGGTTATTGCGCCGACATCGTCGTCTTTATTCTGTTTCTTCTGGCCGTCATTTTCACGGCGTTTTCGGTCAGCCGCAAATCCGATTCGGGGAGCGAATCCTACTTCCTGGCCGGGCGCGGACTTTCGTGGTGGCTGATCGGCGTTTCGCTCATTGCCGCTAACATATCGGCGGAACAGTTTATCGGAATGTCGGGGAACGCCTCGGACTATATCGGAATGGCGGTTGCCAGCTACGAGTGGGTGGCCGCTCTTTCGCTTGTCATCGTCGCGTTCTTCTTCCTCCCCCGTTTTCTGCGGGCCGGAATCTACACGATTCCCGAATATCTGGAAAACCGGTTCAGCAGAGGGGCGCGAACGATCATGTCCCTCATGATGGTGGTTATGCTAGTCGCGGTCAATTTCACTGCGGTCACCTACGCCGGCGCCAAATACTTCGATGTCGTCTTCTCCGAGCATCGGGTTGCCAGCGGGATCTTTGCCGGCGATCCGATCAACCTCTACACACTCAGCTGGTTCATCGGGATCCTGGCGGCGGCGTACGTCTTTGCCGGCGGTTTGAAAGCATGCGCCTGGGCCGATCTTCTCCAGGGGTCGGCACTTATCATCGGCGGAGCGATCGTCCTCTATTTCGCCATGCACACACTCGGCCAGGCCGATCCCGAGACGCTGACTCCCGCCCCGATGCAAGCCGCCGAGTTTTCCGGCAACATGCAGAGCATTGCCGACCACGGAGCAGTCGAGCGGTTCCGCGAACTGAATCTCGGAAAGCTCCGGATGAACCTTCCCGCGTCCGACGCCTTCCTTCCGATCACCGCGCTCCTTCTGGGAATCTGGATCCCGAACCTTTACTACTGGGGTCTGAACCAGTATATCATTCAGCGTACCCTTGGATCGAAGAGCCTGGCCGAAGGGCAGAAGGGACTCGTTTTTGCGGCGGTCATGAAACTGATCATTCCGTTTATCATTGTCTTTCCGGGAATTATTGCCTACAACCTTTATCACCACGATATGAGAAGGAGCGCCGCCGAAAATGCGTCCGGCGAGCTGGAACGTCTTGAGAAATAC
>ONWH01000224.1 GCA_900321495.1 uncultured Planctomycetota bacterium | reverse complement strand
TGACCCTGACGGGAATCGAACCCGTATCGCGGCCTTGAAAGGGCCGTGTCCTAACCGTTAAACGACAGGGCCAACCAAACGGTTTGACTCAAAGAGCCGGTGCTAATTCTAGCACCTTCCCTCCCTCTGTAAAGGGGGGAAAGAGGCGTCGACCGGATTCGAACCGGTAAATCGTGGATTTGCAATCCACTGCCTTAGCCATTTGGCTACGACGCCTAAGGTATGCGGTCATTATACCGATGTTCTCTTATCGGTCAAGGGGGATTTTTTCTGCACCGATTCACCGGTGTTTCGCACAGAATGGGGAGACGGGGGAAATCCGCGGGGGAGCGTGTCTCTCTCTTCCACCGGCGGAATCGGTTTTTCTCCCTTTCCCGTTCCCCTTCACTCCCCCTCTTTATAAGAGAAGCTCGGCAATCTCGTGCGCCTTCGCCTCCGGATCGGCCGGCTCGGTCATCTTCACCGGCGTCAGGCCGGGAAGAGACCGAAACCAGGTCGCCTGACGTTTTGCGAACCGCCGGGTCCGCAGCTTTATCCGTTCGACCGCACCGCTAAGCTCCGACTCCCCTCGAAGGACCGCCAGGAGTTCTGCGTAGCCGACCCCTTGAAGCGCCGTTTTCGAAAGGGGCCTGCCGAGCGCCGTCAGACGCCGGACCTCGTCCATAAAGCCGTCCCGCATCATCAGGTCGACCCGGCGGTTGATCCTCCCGTTCAGAACGGGCCGATCCCAGTCGAGGAGGATGCCGCGGCGTTGGTTCGTCTCGCTCTTTTCGGCGTGAAACTGCGTCTGAAACGAAGAGATCGATTTGCCGCTGGCACGGAATATCTCAAGAGCACGGATGACCCGGCGCGTATCGTTCGGGTGGAGCCGCCGCGCGTCGTCGGGCGCCCGTTCGGCGAGAAGACGGTGGAGCGAGCCGGGTTCGGACTCTTCGAGCCGGATCAGCTCGGTTCGGTACGCCGGGTCAGCGGGCGGCCCTTCGAAAATCCCGCAGAGCGCCCCTTTCAGGTAGAGCGGAGTCCCCCCCACAAAGAGAACCCGCTTCCCGCGTGCGCGGATACCGCCGGCGGCCCGGGCGGCATCTTTTAGGTAGCTTGCCAGAGAGTACTCATCCCACGGGTCGCAGACGTCGATCAGGTGGTGCGGCACCCCTTCCCGTTCCGACTCGGTCGGTTTCGCGGTTCCGATATCCATCATGCGGTAGACCGCCATCGAGTCGAGCGAAATCACCTCGGCGTCGATCAGTTTCGCCAGGCGAACGCCGATTTTCGTCTTCCCTCCCGCAGTCGGCCCGGTCAGAAAGAACGCGTCGTCGATTGGCAGGATCGTTTCGGCGGAAAGGCTCATTCAGATTCCTCCGGTTCCGGCGACTCGGCAATATACTCGGCAATGACATCAAGAAAATCCTGCCCGTACCGCTTTATCTTGTATTCCCCGACCCCTGTAATATCGAGGAGCTCTTCCCGGGTCATCGGTTTGCGTTCGGCCATTTCCAAAAGGGTACTGTCGCTGAAGATACGGTATGGGGGAATATGGCGGGCGGCGGCGATTTCGGTCCGGCGCAGACGCAGCACATCGAAAAGACCGGTATCGCCGGGTTCGAAGGCAGACTCGTTCGCCGTCCCCTTTGTGCCCCGCTTGCGCGCCTTTTTCGACGTCCGCTTTTTCGTTTCGGCCGGCGCGAAATCGATCAGTTCGAACGTCTCATCACCACGCAGAATCCCGAACCCGTATTCCGCGGTCTGCGGAATCGGGTACTCGGAATCAGAACGCATCCGCGCCGCCCCTTTACAAACCAGCGCGTTAAAGAGGAAATGCCAGTACTTTTTCGGCTTGTCCTTTCCGACTCCGTAGGTCGGCAGGCGGTCATGCGCGAACCTGCGGACACGTTCGGTCTTCGCGCCGACCAGCACGTCGACCAAATGCCCTATCCCGAACCGGTTTCCGGTCCGCTGCATCGCCGAAAGGGCCTTCTGCGCGTCGACCGTCGCATCGACGTGCCTGATCGCGCCGCGGCAGTAATCGCAATGCCCGCAGTTCTCCTGAGTGTACTCCTCCCCGAAATAACGGAGAATCGCCTTGCGCCGGCACTCGTCCGACTCGGCGTACCGGATCATCTGTTTGAGCTGTTCGCGGGTCACCTCGCGCGTCTTCGGATCCTCGTATTGCTCGATAAACGAGTTCTGGAGCACCACATCCTGGTACCCGAACAGAAGAAGGCATCGGGAGGGCGCGCCGTCCCGCCCGGCGCGGCCGGTCTCCTGATAGTATCCTTCGATATTTTTCGGCAGATCGCCGTGAATCACGAACCGCACATTCGGTTTGTCGATTCCCATTCCAAACGCGATCGTCGCCACAACCACCTGAATCCGGTCGTAGGTAAACGCTTCCTGAACCTTCGCGCGCTGAACCGGATCCATCCCCGCATGATACGGCATCGCCGAAATTCCGTGTTTCCGGAGCGTCTGTGCGGTCTCTTCGACCTTCTTGCGCGTTCCGCGGTAGATGATCCCCGGCTGACCGTCGGCGGTTTTCAAAAAATCGAGAAGCTGGCGGTTCAGGTCGTCTTTTCGCTGTACCGTATAGTCGAGATTCGGCCGGTCGAACGAGGCGCGTATTTCAAAAGGCCGGCGCAGACCGAGCCGCTGCCGGATATCCGCCGCGACGCGATCGGTCGCTGTCGCGGTGAACGCGGCGATCGGCGCATCGGGAAACAGTTCCCTGATCCGGCCGAGCTGCAGGTAATCGGGGCGGAACTGATGCCCCCATTCCGAAATGCAGTGCGCCTCGTCGATTGCGAAAAACGAAACTGAGCTATTGGACAGTTTTTCGGCGAAACCGGGGCTGTTAAACCGTTCCGGCGAAATGTAGAGCAGATCAAGCTCCCGGCGTTCCAGGGCGCCGACAGCTTTGCCGTACTCCGACGCCGTCGTGGTCGAGTTGACCGTCGCGGCGCGCAGACCGGTTTCGCGTGCCGAATCGACCTGGTCTTTCATCAGCGAAAGAAGCGGGCTGATCACCACACAGACCCCTTTCAGGACAACTGCGGGAAACTGATAGCAGAGCGATTTCCCCCCGCCGGTCGGCATGACCGCGAAAACATCCTCGCCGCGGCAGATTGCCTTGATGATTTCCTCCTGATAGGGGCGGAACCGGCTGAATCCGAAAACCGATTTCAGCAGACGCACCCCGATGTCATCCGGCTTTTTTTCCATCGCCTGAATCCGCGTTACCGTCAGATTTGATTTTTCCAAAAAGAGTGAACGGAGTCGAACCGGTGATTTCCATCGTCTGAAACGAGCCGATCAGCGAATCGGGCCCGTCGAAGACGACGATCCGGTCGGTCGGGGTCCGGCCGGAAAGCTGTCCTTCCTTCTTTCCGTGCCCGTCGACCAGAATTTCAACCGTTCTCCCGACCAGCGCGCGGTGCGCTTCGGCGCTGATCGCGTCCTGCACGGCAAGAAGCTCGTTATTCCGGCGGCGTTTCACATCGTCGGGCACGTCATCCTCAAAGAGTTCCGCCGATTTCGTGCCGGACCGCTCGCTGTATTTGAAAATAAACGAGTTCTTGAACTTCGTGTCGCGTACCAGCTGAACCGTTTCCTGAAACTCCTCTTCCGTCTCGCCGCAGAACCCGACAATAAAATCGCTGGTAATCGCCGCACCGGGGATCGTCCCGTAAATCCGGGCGGTCAGCTCACGGTACTCGGCGGCGGAATAATGCCGATTCATCCTTTTAAGCACCGAGTCGGCGCCATGCTGCGCGGGAACGTGCAGATACGGCACGGCGGTCGGCAGATCACGCACCGCCTGTAAGAGTGCGTCGGTCATTCCGGTCGGGTAGTTGCTCACAAAGCGGACACGCCGGATCCCGCCGATTCCGTCGATCCGTTCGAGCAGGTCGGCAAGCGTAACGGTTCTTTCCCCCTCCTTGTATTTATACAGGTTCACCGACTGCCCCAGCAGGGTTACCTCAACGCACCCCTGATCGGCGAGCGTTTTAATCTCACGGACAATCTCTTCCGCCGGGCGGCTCTGTTCCGGCCCCCGCACCGAGGGAACGATGCAGTATGAGCAGAACCGATCGCACCCGAACATGATCCGAACCATCGCCTGAAAGAGCTGCGGACGCGTCTCGGAAAGGCGGATCGGGTCGTACTGGCGGAAACTCTCGCGGACCATGCCGGCCGACTTCCGCTGTTGGAACCGGTCGATGCTGACCGCCATCTGCGGTCCCTCGCCGAGCGAGGCGGCCTCGACCAGGTCGGGGAGGCGGTCGAGCTGGCCCGGACCGACCACCACGTCGACATGCGGCGCGCGGCGGAAGATCACCCAGCGGTCCTTCTGCGCCATGCATCCGAAGACGCCGATCACGCCGTCGGGATGATGCGATTTCCAGTGTTTCAGGCGGCCGAGCGCACTGTAGATCTTCTCTTCGGCATGTTCGCGCACACTGCACGTGTTAAAGAGAATCACCTCCGCCTCTTTCTGCGACTCGGCCTTCGTGTATCCGCGAGAGATCAGAAGCGCGGCGGCCAGCTCACTGTCGAGGACGTTCATCTGGCATCCGGTTGTGACGATATGAAACTTCTTGTTCATCGGGCGGCGCTCCCGGCTTTTTCGGCCTGGCGCGACTCCATCTGAGCCAGACTGCTGAAGACGGTGTCCGCACCGGTCCGAAGGATTCCGAGCGCGTCACGGTCCCCTTTCAGATAGGCGGACCAGAAGAGGGTCGTCGCCGCGCGGATCACGTTCTGGTAATCGGCATCGGCCGTCTGCCGGCGCGCGCGCAGATGTCCGCCGTAGACCATGTGGTCGCCGCCGTTGAGAATCACATGATACCGGTCGCTGTGAACCATCGCGTCGAACGGAATCCGACGCTGCCACGCGCGGGTGGTGCCGACGATTCCGTCGTCGCGCGTACCGGCGACGGTCATGCACGGAACCGTGATGTTTTCGTAAACCGGCACCGCGTGATCGGCCTCGCAGAAGACCGGCGGGCTCAGCGGCACTACCGCCGTCACGCGCGGGTCTTTCAGGGACGGACCGTTATCCGGCGGAAGCTGTCCGGCAACCAGCAGCGCGCCGAGCGCCCCAAGATCGTTCCCCGATGCGCCGATACGGCTCAGGTCAAGAAGATGCGCGAATGATGAGGACTCGTTCCCCGGTTCCGAAAGGCGATCGATCACAAAACGAATCGCCAACGCGCGGTCGCGGCCGTTCCAGTACTTCTTGTAGAGTTCGCGCAGTTCCGGCAATGGACGGATCCGCCCGCGCCACTGGGCGTCGTCGGTTTCGGGATGATGCAGAAAGACACCGACAATCCCGCGAGAAGCCCACATATTTCCGAGATATGCGAACTTTTCGGGCGAACTGCCGAGCCCGTGCGAATAGATCACCACAGGAGCCGGTTCACGTGAATCGGCGGGGTAGTAGACAAGTGCCTCGACTTTGAGCGCCGAATGGGATGCGGTCCAACTGACCTGAGATTTCGTGACAGAATAGACCGGGCGGATGAACTCTTCCCGCACATCGCCGCGGACAGGGAATCCGACGGCCGCCAGCCCCGCAGCCCCGATCAGCCGAAGAAAATCACGTCGTAACATATACTGTCTTAATCGAATATGAGCCGAAACGGCGTTTCGGTCAGTCGGCTGTTATTCTTCCGTCACCAGGCCGCGAAAAGAGGGATAACAAAAGTCACGGCCGGAAAAACAAAGCGGATGAGGTGGGATTCGAACCCACGGACGGTGATTAACCGTCGCCGGTTTTCAAGACCGGTCCCTTAAACCGCTCGGGCACCCATCCAATCTTACTCTCATTGTAGAATCAGGGGGATAAATGTCAAGCGCCCAACCCTCTGTCGTGCGTCCGCCGCTCAGTTCCCGTAGAGCGCCAGATGCCGGTAATAAACCTCCATGCAGCAGATCGAAAGGCAGGTCACATAGAGCCTTCCCCCTCCGAACGCGTAATCGTCGGAAGACGGATCCCAGCTCCCAGCCTCTGAACTCTTTTCCGGTTCCTGATGCGCGGGAATCTCGCGGCAGAGCGCCTTATTCCAAGTCTGCCAGTACCGGCTCGCCGCGCCGAGATGCTTTAACATCATCGACGCGGAATACCAGCCGTAGACATTCGTCCGCTGCCGCGAGGCGGGCTCGTTCTTCTTCGGCTCGGAGGGATACCGAATCAGATTTTCCGGCTGAATCAGCTTCTCCGCTCCCTGAATCAGGAGAGGGTTCCGGCGGTCCCATCCCAGATATTCGCGGCACAAAAGTCCGGTCGCGGTCATCGATAGGCGTTCGGACGGCTCGACCGGCGAATAGAAATAGTCGGCGCCGCCGTTGAGCGAGACCAGGTCGAGAAACCCTTCAATCCGTTCGAACGTCTCGTCCGGCACGTAGAGTCCGGCGGCGCGGGCCGACATGAGAGCCATCAGACACCAGCCGGTCACCGAAAGATCACTTTCGACCGACATCTCTTTAACAACCTGTTTCCGCTCCTTATTCCGTACGAGAACCCAGTCGGTCCGCTCTTCGACGTCATAGCGCCACCCCCCCTGCCGGAGGTTCTGCCGCTCGACCAGATAGTCGACCGCCTTCTGCGCGGCGTTCAGGAGATCTTTCCCCTTCCCGCTCTTCTTTTCCATCCCGATCAGTTCGCAGATCCCGATCGTACAGATCGCCTGCGTATAGAAGCGGCCGGTCGAAAGTCCTTCCGCTTCCGGAAAGAATGAGCCGTTTTCCCCCTGCTGCTTCAAAAGCCACTTCCACGCCTTACGGACCTGGGCGTG
>ONWH01000225.1 GCA_900321495.1 uncultured Planctomycetota bacterium | reverse complement strand
GCTGTAAAAAACTCATAGCACTTTCTTTTCCGACTCTTTCCGGACTGCGGGTTATCCGCGCAGACTCATTCCGTTCGCTTTCAGGAAGCTGAGGAACGCCTGATGGAACTCTTCGAGCTCTTCTCCCGAGAGGGTGTGGTCGTCCGCTCCGATCACGAAGCGGAACGAGTAGCTCCCCATCCCCTTATCGAGTCCTTTCCCCTTGTAGACGGTCAGGAACGAACGGTCGCGCAGAAGCGGATGCGTGAACTCGTCGAGTTTGCGGTTGAGCTTCTGATACCCCTGTTCGGTGTCCCAGACGATCGAGAAATCCTGCCATGACGACGGGAACTTCGGCGGTTCCCTGAAATGGAGGGTCGGGAACATCACCCCTTTGATCTTTTGGAACGTGTACTCGAACCAGACCAGATTTCCTTTATCCTTTTCGGTCAGCAGATTGACCATCAGCTCTTTCCCGGCGAGCCCCATCGTACCGATCACGGTATCCCCCTGTTTTACCTCCACCCAAAGCCCTTCGGTCTGCCATGGGGTCGGCGAACCGACACCCGGAGTGACGGCGATCGACTTGGTATCGAAGGAGTATATCCTTCCCAGATCGGCCAGGACGCCCCGGATTTCAAGATAATGCTCTTCGGGGGTCTTTCCGGCGGCGATATAACTCACCCCGGCGAATGTCGCGAGCTCTTCACACTTTTCGGCGCTGTCCCTGACCGGAGTGGTATCGCACGGATCCCCTTTCGGGAGATAGACCTTCCCCGACTCGAAAATGCGGAAATCATCTTTGAACGGACGGTTTTTCGGCACCAGCGCCAAAAGGTTCGGAATGAGGGTCGTCCGAAGGCGGCTGTTGAACGCGGACGCCGGGTTCTTCAGAACAAGCGTCTTGCCCGGATCGAACCCGATCTTCGCCAGGAAGTTGTCGTCGAACCAGCCGTAGTTGTGGACTTCCAGAAAACCTGCCGAGACCGACATATAGGCCTGCGCCCGATGCTGAAGCTTGATCCGTTCATCGGTCCGCAGCGGCGTGAGCGACATCTGCGGCATCACCGGCGGAATATTGTCGAACCCGTAAAGGCGCATCACCTCCTCAACGATATCGACCGGAATCGAAATGTCTTTCCGGCTTCGGAACGGCGGAACCTCGACACGGAGCGTCCCGTCGTCGAGATACTCGGCGCCAAACTGAATCGAATGCAGGATCGAGAGAACCGTCTCTTTCGGGAACTCGATCCCCGCCAGGGCGTTGAGCCGTCCGGGGGGAATCAGAATCTCGCGCTTTTTATCGTCGAGATCCCCTTTCACCGAAAACCGCGACTCAATCTCGAACGGCGTTCCCGAATCGGCGATCAGCTGCAGAATCCGCTCCGTCGCCACCTTGACATTCGCCGGCGGCTGGCTCTTTTCATACCGCTGACTGGCGTCGGTCCGCAGATCGAGACGCCCGGCGGACTTGCGGATCCGCGCCGACTTGAAGTTCGCCGATTCGAGCATCATCCGCGTCGTCTGCGGCGTGACTTCGGTTTCGAGCCCCCCCATGATCCCGGCGATCGCGACCGGCTTGTCGCCGTCACAGATCATCATGTCTTCGGCGATCATCTTCCGCTCCTGGCCGTCGAGCGTGACGAACGTCCCGTCTTTCCCCATCGGCGCGACGCGGATACGGCTGACGGTGTCGGCGTCGAACGCGTGGGTCGGCTGTCCGATTTCGAGACTGACGTAGTTCGTCAGATCGATCAGCAGGTTGTACGTGCGGCGGTCGAGCGCGTGCAGACGCCGCTGCATCTTCACGGGGGAGGGGATATTGACGCTTCCCGCCTTAATTCCGACGACGATGCCGCTGTAACAGGGGCAGTTTTCATCGGCAATTTCGATCGGGAATTCCGGCAGGCTGTCATACTGCGACACGTCGTGCCGGGGAAGCGGCGCGAGCGGGCGGTGGAAAATCGCGGCGAACTCGCGGGCGAACCCGTAATGTCCCCACAGGTCGGGCCGGTGGGTGAGCGACTTGTTGTCAATTTCGATCAGTACATCCCGTTCGGGGATCAGATCCGAAACTCTCGTGCCGGTCGGCGTCTCGGCGGGGAACTCAAAGAGAATTTCATGCCAGCTGCTCATTCCCATCTCGAACGCGCTGCAAAGGATTCCCTCGCTCTTATGACCCGCGAGTTCCCCTTCGGTGATCTCGATTTCGATATCGGCGCTTTCCGCTCCGCCGGTTTTGGCGCGCGCTTTCGCGCCCGCCGGAGCAAAAGCGGCTTTCAGGCCGATGCGGACATTCGGCGCGCCGCAGACTGTCTGGCAGACACGGCCGCCGCCGAGATCGACTTTGCAGAGCGAGAGCTTTTTGCCTTCTTTTTCCGAAATCGTCTCGGCCGAGATAATCTCGCCGACCACCTTATCGGCGGTGAGCCGGTTAAGAATCGTCACCCCTTCGACTTCGGCGGTCGACATGGTGAGCCGGTCGGCGATCACCTCGGGCGCCAGATCGGAAAGGTCAACGAAATCGGAAATCCAATCGAGTGAAATGAACACGAAAAACCTCCTGGGAGAGTTTATGATAAAAATGTTCGCAATACGAACTGATCTGTTGTGTAACTATAACGCTGTTTCGGCTAAACAGCCCGGACGGATCAATGGCGTCCCCCGCCGCCATGTCCTCCGCCGTGGGGTCCAGCGCCGCCGCGGGGACCGCCCGAGGGACCTCCGCCCGGCATTCCGCCGCCGCGAGGACCGCCGCTGTGCATTCCGCTCGGGGGGCCTCCGCCCGGCATCCCGCCGCCGCGCATCCCGCTGGGCGGTCCGCTCCGGCCCGCCCCCGGGTTACCCATCGACCGGCTCGGCCCGCCCATGTCCCGTGAAGGCCCCGGCGAACTGATCCGCGCCGGCGCGGGAGCACTGCTCGGACGCGGAACCTCAATACTGCGCGGCACGGCCGACGGTGCAATATTTCGGCTCGGCCGCTCCGCAGGCGCGGCTCGGCCCGGCCGTACTGCCGGTGAAGCGTTTCGGCTCGGCCGTTCGGCGGGCATCGACCGACTACGGATATTCGGAGAAACATCCGGCGTGACGGCGCGCGGCGGAACGGTTGTCACGTTTTCCGCATTCGGACCGGCGCGGCTGCTCCGGCTCGG
>ONWH01000226.1 GCA_900321495.1 uncultured Planctomycetota bacterium | reverse complement strand
TCTTCCTGTTTTCGGATTAAAGGATTGCGCTTAGTGAAGCTGGGCATACTCCTCGTCGGAGAGCGCCTCGCACCATTCGGTGCGGCAGTTTTCGCCCGGAACCTCCAGGGCGATGTGCGAGAACCAGGAGTCGTTTCTGGCGCCGTGCCAGTGCTTGACACCGGCGGGAATGACCACGACCGAACCTTCATTGAGTTCGAGAGGCTCCTCACCCTCGGCCTGATACCAGCCCTCGCCGGCGGTGCAGATCAGAATCTGGCCTCCGCCCCTGTCGGCATGGTGGATGTGCCAGTTGTTCCGGCATCCCGGTTCGAACGTGACGTTAAAAAGGGGGAATTCGCCGTGCTGAAAATCGGTCAGAGGGTTTAAGAAGCTCTCCCCGATGAAGTATTTGGCGTAATTCACATTCGGCCCCCCCATGCCGAAGACGTTCCGTTTTTCGAATTCTTCTCTTGTTGTGTATTTCACGGAAAACTCTCCTTCTCAGTTCTGTTTCGTTCTCAGGAACGTCCCGGCGAGGTACTTTTCCCCCGGACGCGCAATCGGACCGACCAGATCATGCGCGACATACGGCTCTTCGAGATAGCCGATCTCTTCCGCCGAAAGTTCGATATCGAGCGCGCCGACCGCATCGTCAACCCGTTCGGGACGTGTACATCCGGCGATCGGGGCGGCAACCCCTTTCGCCCAGAGCCACGCCAGGGCGATATCGGCCATCGGAACATTGTGTTTCTTTGCGACTTCGTCGATTCGGGCGATGACGTTCATGTCGTTCTCTCTGTTGGCGTCGTACTTCTCGCGTGAAACCCTGTCGGTTTGGTTCCGTTTCGACGCGCTCTCCCAGGTCGGCCGGGTGAGATGACCTGCCGCCAGGGGGGAATAGGGTGTCACCGCCATATTGTACTGTCTCGCCAGAGGGAGGAGCTCCCGTTCGCCCTCACGGTAGATGAGATTGTAATGCGCCTGCAAGACCGAAAACTTCGTCCATCCGTTCTGTTCGGCGCAGATCTGCATATTGTGCAGCTGGTAGGCGTACATTTCACTCGCGCCGATCGTGCGGACTTTTCCCGATTTCACCAGGGAATCGAGCGCTTCCATCGTCTCTTCTATCGGTGTTTCGTAGTCGAACCGGTGGATCAGGTAGAGGTCGAGATAGTCGGTCCCCAGGCGTTTGAGCGTTCCATCGATTTCCCGCAAAATCGCCTCACGCCCAAGCCGGCCCGGATTGAAAAAGACCTTGCTGCCGATAACGACCTCTTCCCGTTTCACGCCGAGATTTTTGAACGACCGGCCGAGGAACTCCTCACTTGTTCCCTTCGAGTAGACATTCGCCGTATCAAAGAAGTTTATGCCAAGCTCCAGTGCGCGCGCGATGACCGACTGCGCGGTCGGCTGATCAACGACCCAAACATGAAGATCTTCAAAAGGCCGGCCAAACCCCATACACCCCAGACAGATTCTGCTGACCCTGATCCCCGTATTGCCCAATTCTGTGTATTTCATTTTTCCTCTTCCGTTTCGGATTCGCCGGAAAACGGTTTTCTCCGCGCGCCGGCCGGTATCATTCCGCATAGACGTCTTTGGCGATATTGAAGGTCGCCCACGCTTTCGGCCATCCTGCGTAGAACGCCGCGTGGGTGATCGCCGCGGCGATCTCTTTGCGCGTCACGCCGTGATTCTTGGCGTTGACGATATGGAACCTCAGCGACGAATCGGTGATCCCCTGCGCCATCAGCGTAATCACAGTCAGAAGAGAGCGCGTCTTCAGGTCGATGTCCTGGTTGTTCCAGTTCTCCCCGAAAAGAACGTCGTCGTTGAAATGGGCAAACTCCGGAGCGAATTCCCCAAGGGCCTGCCTTCCGGCGGTCTGTACAATTTTCTCAGCCATCTTTTTCCTCTTTCCCTTCAGCAGCTCAAACTCTCAAATCGACCGGCATCCCGCTGTATGCGGCACCCGTGGGATGAATATAACGCACAGGGTGCGGAAAATCAAGTTTCGGACTCTGCCGATCAACGTAAAACGAAAAAAGAAAACCGATAATTTTGCGAAAAGGGCGAATGAGGAAAATCACCGGCGGAACTGAAAACCGCGGTCTAGCTCCTCTCCCAGATCAAAGAGGTCGGCGAAATTTTCGGGCCGGTCGTCGTCATAGAGGCGGACCTGCCCCGTTTCGCTCAGATTGAAGATGATCTGCCCGATATCCTGGGTCTTTTTGATTCCCATCTCGCTCAGAACGGTGCGCGCCAGGAAACCGAAATTTTCCAGCGCGCTGTCGCGGACCGCGCGGCAGAGGTCGGCCGGCCCGATGAGCGACTCGGCCTCGGGGGGCGTCTCCTGGAGGATCGAAGCCGTTCCCCGCTCGAGACGCCGCGCCGCCTGGTTCAGCACGGTATTGACGAAACGGTACGATTCGATCTTATACCGCCGGTCCCGTTTCAGAATCTCGTAAATCGGGTTGTCATTCGTCATGGCCGCGCGCGGAAAGGGTTGTCGATTCTACGGTTTGGGAAAGTGAGCCGGGCTCACGAATCGGACGCGCGCCCGGAGGCGCCGCCGGCACCCGGCTTTATATCGTCCAAAACGATCGTCGTCCCCGTTAATTTTTTGGTCGTTGCCTCATAACGCGCAAAGATCATCCTTCCGGCACTCGTCTGGAGTACACTTGTAACGGTTACGATAACCCGTTCGGCGATATGCCCCCGTCCCTGGTCGATGACCACCATCGTTCCGTCGTCGAGATAGGCGATCCCCTGCCCGACTTCCTCACCGCTTTTGACAACATCGACTTCTATCTTTTCACCGGGAAGGTAGACCGGCTTGAGCGCGTTGGCCAGGTCGTTCAGGTTGATGACGGTCACCCCCTGAATCTTCGCCACCTTGTTCAGGTTATAGTCGTTCGTGACCAGTTTCCCGTCCAGGTGCTTGGCCAGCGCCACCAGCTTCAGATCGACCGGCTGTTTCTGGTATTCCGGGAGTTCCGAGTCGTCGATCCGCAGATCGACCCCGTCCATGTTCTGAAGCTTGCTTAAAATGTCGAGCCCGCGCCGCCCGCGGGTCCGGCGGTTCCGGTCGGAGCTGTCGGCGATATGCTGCAGCTCCAGAATCGCGAATCGGGGCATCACCAGCGGGACGTCGAGAATCTTGGTTTCCATGATGTCGGTGATCCGCCCGTCGATCACGACGCTCGTATCGAGAACAAGCGGCTTGACCCCTTTGACGTCGGGCTG
>ONWH01000345.1 GCA_900321495.1 uncultured Planctomycetota bacterium | reverse complement strand
CCTGTTCGGCCGCCGGACGGAACCATCTGACCGCCTCCTCGTCGTTCTGTTCCGCGCCTTCCCCGTTATAGTAGGCTTTGCCCAGGATATATTTTACATGGGCATCTTCCCGCTCCGCGAGCGGACGGAGCCAGTCGACCGCTTCGGCGCATCCTTCGTCCGCGGCTTCAATGATCCATTTTTTCCCCTCTGCCTCGTCCTTTTCGACCCCGTGGCCGTTCAGGTAGCAGAGCCCGAGATAGTATTTCTCGTCGGGGATGGATCCGTCTTCAGTAACGAGCTGATAGAACCTCTCAAACGCCCGGAGATGATCCTGTTTCATGCCGATTCCAAGGTAGCGGCATCGGGCCATGTGAAACCGCGCATTGCGATCTCCGTCACTTTCGGCGTCGCGGTACAGACGTACCGCTTCCTTGATGTCCTGCGGCACGCCGTTTCCCGTTTCGTAACGGACGCCGAGAAGGACCTGTGCCGTACTGAGATACTGATCAGAGGCTCTTTGAAGCCATTTTACGGCTTCCGCTTCATTTTTTTCAACGCCGAGATCGGCGTATTTCTCCTGATATTCTTTGAGATGGTAGTCTGGGTGTTTAACACTCTTGTAGCCAAGATCGCCGTGGAGGTAGATCAGCGCCATTACGAAACTGTCGGACGAGTCGCATTCAGCTTTCCGGATGAGCCAGTTTAAGCGCTGTTCTTTCGTTTGGGCGTAGAGTTTGACCAGGCTGATATCGAGTGTGTCATACCGCTTCTGGTCGTAACACCACACGCCGAATTCGTTGAGCGCGCGGGAAGCGCGTCCGTACCAGACGACGGAAGCTTCCTTGTCTTTCGCAACACCCGTGCCGTAATAGTAGCAGTTGCCCAGATACCACTGAGCCTGATCGTTTCCGTTTTTTGCGGCTTTGGTGAGCCACTCGATCGCCTTTCCGGTATTCTGTTCAACATCCTTTCCTTCGGCGTAGCGGCGGGCGACAAGGAGCTGGGCGGCATCGAGCCCCTCTTCGGCGGCTTTAAGGAACCAGCGCATGGCCTCGGCGTTATCCTGCGGAACACCTTCGCCGTTTGCGTAGCATTCCCCCAAACTCCAGAATGCCAGGTCAAGACCCTGTCCGGCGGCCTTCCGGAACCATTCGACAGCTTCGGCTTTGTCCTGCGCCACGCCTTCGCCGCGCCGGTAACAGCGGCCGACGTGCCAGAGGGCCGGAGCAAAGTTTTTTTCGGCGGCCGACATGTACCGCTCGAACCGCGCGGCCAGTTCACCTTCATCGGGATTCAACACGGGGCGGAAATCGAGCATTTCGCATTCCGTTGATTGAATGCCCTGTTCCGCGGCTTTCCGGAGCCATTTCGCCGCTTCCGCCTCGTCGATTTCCACGCCGTCCCCGGTTTTATAGCAGGTTCCCAGACAGAACTGCGCCCGGGGATCCCCCGTTTCGGCGGCCTTGCGGAATTCTTCAATGATGTTGCCGTAAAAGAGCCTGCCCCCTTTGACGGATTTCGGGTCTTGGTTTCGTTTGGAAGATGTCATCGTCTGCTCGGATGGAATGAACGAAAGGCTTGTTTGAAGAACGACAGAACCGAAAGGCTCCAGCTACACCATGGAGCTATTGTAAACCGTAGCGTGGACAAAATCAACGATTGCATCCGGTTCTCTTGCGGAGACCGGCTGTTACGGCTAAAATGAATTCGTTGATCCGCCGGGACAGGAACCGTTTCCGTCCCTTTTTCCGGCACGCCTTTCCGCCTGCGGAGAGGACGGTGAGCCCGAATACGGACGCGGACGCCTGTATTTCTGCACCTTTAACGCCTCTCCGAAACTCAAGTCTTTGAAAAGTCCGGGCAAGATGAATTATTATATCTTGGAACAAAGAATGACACCCAACTCCTGGGCAGAGAATGAAATATCGATAGTGCCCGACGAGGAACGTGGAGATGATCGCTTTTCCTGTCAGTACTGTCCGAAATGTCATCGCACTCTCAATGTCTTCCGCGAACCGCCCATCCGATGTGAATTTGAAATTGCCAGGCCGTATTTCGGGGATATCGTGGCTGATTTTTATGGGATTTTCTTTTCTGAACGTGCCAAAGATCTGTTCCTGAAATCAGGGCTGAAGGGAATCCGACGGTTTGAACGGGTTGAAATTGTGAAGCTGAAGGCCCATAACGGAGTCAGAAAAAACAAGCTGCCCCCAATGCCGGAATACTACCTTACGCACATAGACGTTGACGGCGCCGTTATGGATTACAAACGCTCAAAGGCGGTTTTCAGCCCGCCGATTATGCCCGTTTGCGAGTATTGCAATTATAGTCCGCGTCTCGATTTGGATGGTATTGACCATCATAAACTTAGTGCCTATGTGCCGCGTGACAGACTGGCTGCCCTACTGGAAAGTCCGACACGTGTTTTATATCCAAGATGTCTTGATAAGCATATGCACATTTATGTCGACGCGGCTCGCTGGAATGGGAACAATATATTTAAGTTGCTCGGATTCGGAGAGATTATTGCAGATCAGACATTCGTGGACTGGGCAGACGGGAACAACCTTAAATGCTGTCTTTTCGTTCCCGAAAGTGACCTATGCAATAACCGGAAAGAGTACGAGGGTGCGGAGGAGCGTATCGGTCCGGGACTGCGTTACGACCTTTGCTGACGCCTTTTCGCCTTTTCGGGACCGAACCGTGCGGAGTGCCGGTCGGCGAATTTCGGTCAGAACCGGGAATCGCCCTTTTGATGTGTTACACGCCTTTGATGCGTTCCCTTAATTTCGCGGTCAGAACCGGGACGATTTCGT
>ONWH01000228.1 GCA_900321495.1 uncultured Planctomycetota bacterium | reverse complement strand
TCGGATATGGGGAAGAGAACCCGCCCGCGAAAACGGTCGTAGAGCGCCGAACGTTCTTCGTTGGTAAGGTTCCCGCGCCGGCTCGAAAGGAGAAAATCGCGGCGGACATCAAGAACACCTGCATCGATCAGGATATGAGTTCGTGAACGCGAATTGCCGATCCAGTCGAGGAGAAGATTCGAATTCAGCGGGGCATAACCGATCCGGAAACGGCCGGCAGTCTCTTCGGTGATCCCGCGTTCGGCGATATACTTGCGCGCTTCGGCGGCCTCCGGACTGGTGAGATAGTACTGATGATACTTTTCGGCGAGCCAAGCGAGCGATTTGTAGAGAGTTGATTTGGAAGTTTGCGCGGCCGTCCCGGTACTGTTATCGAAACCGGGAAGGAGTCCTGTTGATTCAGCAGAGGGTCCGGACGGAATAAAAGGGGAATTCTGGGGAGAACGAGACTGATATTTCGGGAGAGGAATCCCCGCCCTGTCGGCGAGAATTTCAAGCGCCTCTTTGAAATCAACACCCTGAATCCGTTCGACAAACGAAAAGACATCGCCCCCCAGATTGCAGACCCAGCACCGGTAAGTCTGGCGCTCGGGGTTAACCTGCAGGCTCGGACGGTTGTCGTCGTGCCACGGGCAGCGACCGACATAGATGCGCCCCTGACGCTGCAGGGGAACAGATTCGGAGACCAGGTCGACAATGTCGACAGCATCCCTGATCTTCTCTTTGATTTCAAAAGATGGATCCAAGGTTTTCGTCCGTGAAAAACGTGAACACAAAAGCGGATAAGCCGACAAAGAAGCACGCCGTTCGGGAGTGTCCCGGAAGGGTGAGCAAAGCAACAAATCCGCACGCCGCCTTCCTTGGCGGCCCCAGTGTGCCTAGTGTAAACTTTCGCAAAAAAACGGTCAAGGCCAAAATTTTAGGAAACGGTATCCCGAGCGGAACGGCTTATTTTCGGGAATCTAAAAAGATTTCAGCGGTCCGGCACATCGAATATTCGCAAAAAAGGGAGGGCCCGAGACCTTCCCTTGCGGAAGCGTTCCTGTTAGGAAGATTCTAGGCGATTTTACGAAGCGCCGTGATGGCTTTGTCGCACACTTTCGACGGGACAGCCTCCGTGAAATGAGCGATAAAGCCGTTCCCTTCGTGCGAGAGGCAATCATGGATCTGCCGATATCGTTCCGGATCGACGGTCCCATCGCGAGCGAGATCATCGAGGCAGACGGCAAAGGCAACCTTTCCGGCATACTGATGACCGGTGGTGGAAATATCCGCAGCGTAGGGGGAACCGATCCGCAGGACGTTGACCCCCAATTCGATCAGATCTCCGTAGAAATCCTCACACGATGTCAGGCAGCTGAACCAGACGTGCAGCCCCAGTTCACGGGCATTTTGAATCTGCAGCGCATAGCGAGGTTTTAGAAGCTTTCGCCAAAGAGAGAGGGTCATCCATCTGATGTTCCAGTCGTCACGGAACTCGATCCCGTGGAAGCCCTTGCGGATGAGCATGTCGAACATTTTGGTCTCTTGCTCAATGATCGAATCGAACAGGTCGAGGAATCGGTCTGTTTCGATCAGCGCATCGTCTGTACTCCGATCTCGTCCGCGAAGCGCTCGGTAGACCGAAAAACCGCTGAGCGCCATCGAAGCAAGACGGTAACGATCTTCACAGACCTTGGCCGCCTCACCGATCTTCGCCAGACGGCGCATCGGCTCAAGTTGAGGCCGATGATATTCGTCAACCATCTCCCATGTCGTCAGAACGGGAGCCGCCGGTATCGTCAGAAGACCGTCTTCACCCCGCTCGATGGCGTACCCCCATTCGCTCGTTTTAGAATCGCTGACTTTCGCAAGCGAAAGGTCGTAGGTGAAAACATCGCTGTTTTTAAGACGGCTCCCGGTCACCCAAAACGGAACCGGAGAAGATCCCCTGAATCGGATGGCATGGTCAACTAAGCCTTTTCTGGTGAGCATGTTTATTTCCCTTCGGTCTTGGGGAGCATTTACTCGTGCCGCACGAAACGTTTGAAGAATTCCTCGTTGCTTTCGTAACGCGACAGCTCTTTGACTAATTTTTCCATAGCTTCGACCGGATTCATCGGGATTAACACACGGCGAATCATATTAACGGCATGAAGCGTCTCGGGAGGGAGAAGCTTTTCTTCCCGGCGTGTCCCGGATTTGGAGATATCGAGCGCCGGCCAGACACGGCGGTCTGCCAGCCGCCGGTCGAGGACCAGTTCCATGTTACCAGTTCCCTTGAACTCCTGGAAGATCAACTCATCCATACGGCTTCCGGTATCAACGAGAGCGGTACCGACAATCGTCAGGGACCCCCCTCCCTCGTTCATCCGGGCCGACGAGAAAATCTTTTTGGGGATATCCATCGCTTTGATGTCAATCCCGCCGCTCATCGTACGGCCGGTATTCCCCACCCATTTGTTGAATGCACGGGCCAAACGGGTGATCGAGTCGAGGAGAAGGAAAACATCCTTCCCCTCTTCGGCGAGGCGTTTGCACCGTTCGGCGACAAACTGCGCTATCCGGACATGACTTTCAAGATTGCAGTCCAGGCTGCTCGCCACAACCTCCGCACCGGTAACCGCACGCCGGAAATCTGTAACCTCCTCTGGACGTTCATCAATCAGAAGAACGATGACGTGGATATCCGGATAATTGGCGACGACCGCCTGACTGATCTGCTGGAGGAGAACCGTTTTTCCGGATCGAGGCGGAGCGACAATCAGCGCACGCTGCCCTTTCCCCAGCGGAGTGAGCAGATCCATCACCCGGGTAGAGATCGGTTCCGCGCCGGTTGAAAGTTTAATCCAGAACTCGGGATTGATCGGAACCATCTCATCGAACGGCTTGATTTCGGCGTACTCTTCTGGAGTCTTACCGTCAATCGTCTTAATTTCCATAAGGCGTGAACCGGGCCGCGCACCGGTCTCTGACTGACTCGGCGCGGCCAATCCTTCGATCATAACTCCCGGCCGCAAATTCTTCTTCGTAATGATCTGAGCAGAGACATATGGATCGGAGGGGAGACGCGCATAGTTTTCTTTCGGATTGCGGAGAAAACCGTAACCGTTCGGATGGGTTTCAAGAACGCCGCCGACCTCGACATAAGTGGAAGGGTCAGTCTGTTCCGGTAAAGGCTGACGGTCTTGTTTTTGCGGGGAATCCCGACGGATCCGATTTCGTGAGTCGGCTGGGGCGTTGGTCCAGGACATCATGTCGCCGCGACCTGCGTAATCTCGGTAACGGGGATTCTGCCGGAACCCCCCCTGCTGACGCATAACGCCGCCGCGCGAAGCGTAGCGGCTGTTCTGCCCGTTGCGGTTGTCGCGGGAGCGACCGTTATTCCAGTCCTGATCGCGCCCCTGCTGTCTGTCATAGTAGGGGGAATCAGAACGCTGTCTGTTGTAGATATTCGGACGAGAACCTGGTTTTTGATATCTGGCGGCCATGGAGTACCCTATTGAAACGCGAGAACCTTATGAAAAATTTCCCATTTACGGCTCGGCATAAACGAGCTTTCTTTCCCGATATATGAAGTTTGGCGGCAAACGTTTTCCCATTCCGCGAATGGAAATCGTACCGGTCATTCGTCCGAATGCCACAACGAAAAACGATTTACGTTTTCGCCGGATGACAGATAGATTCGGCACCCTAACGGCCGGTCACTCCGAATCCCGCCCGGACTGTTCGGAAAGAAAACCTTTTCCGCAGCTCCGGCGAATAAATATAAAAGTCCTTAAACCGCGCCTTCCGCGCGCGTCTGTACGAGAATGCGCAACAACGTACCGCAAAACTCTTTTAAGGACCGAACTTAAAGTCCCGGAAAGAACACTGACCACCGGAACCATTGATGCTTTACGCGCCGGACTATGAGAGGGCAACTAAGAGCGCTGCCCGAAAGATTTCGTGCTCCGATACTGAATCACGGCGCAAAAACGTGAACGGGAGAGCCGCGAAAAAAAGCGGAAACTACCCGCCGATAACAAGCTTATCTTGGGTTAATATAACAAAATTCTCGTTGTTGTCAATCTCAAAACTAAGCAGTTTTCTGTTGTTTTTGAGATCATTCAGTTCTTTTTATAACAAGAGCGTCGACTTTAAGGACCCCGTAACCGGCAAACAGCCCCAGTCTCAGCTCTGCTTCTCGAGTCTTTTTCGGAACGGTAATCGCTGGAACACGGTATTCCTTCCAGGGAGTGTTTCCAATTCCTAGCGCCGTCAGCGGAATCTCTTGCAGCGGAGTTCTGTTCTCATCGAAGAAAACAAGTGATGAAGTGATAATCGCCCGACGGTATTTCCTTTCTGAAACAAGAGCGACCCCTTCCATATAGCAAGAGAAGCTGATCTTACGGATGTTTTTTCCGTTCAGAGCAAATACCCGAATCGCCAGTGTCGTACGTTCTTCCTCCCGCTGTCGGAGGGTCAGCGGAGAAAGTTCGAGATCGGGAAGATCGCCGTTTTCGGCGGAAATTTTTTCTTCCGCGAGCTTTTTTCGGCAAAGCGCATCTTTTCGCCGCTGCTGGGTTCGAATCTCCGAAGAATCAAACCACAGGACCAGTCCTCCGTCAGGCGATGCGGCATCGGGTCGTAGAGAAACATTCCGAAGATCGAACCAGCCGGGAATCGAGGTACCGGTCTCCGCCCCATCGTACTCAAAAGATTCTTCAAGAAACGAGTTTTTGCCTTCCGGAATTGGAAAGTTTTCCGTTGCCGGGAAGGAGGGTCTCGGACAGACGCCGATGAGCGATTCCTCAGTCAGCTTCCCATTGTTTTTTGTGAAGAGAGAAAGACGCTGCGCTTCGCAAGTGCCGATCGGAACAACAAGAAGCCCCCCCTCGTTAAGCCGGTCAGAAAGCCAAGACGGTATATCTTCGGGAAACGAGGCCAGAACGAATATCTTATCGAAAGAACCGGTTTCCTTTTTTGCCTGTTCGGGTGAGACACCCTTGATCCACAGATTCTTGAGTTCAAGCGCTTTCACGGCATCGTTATCCCGTCTTTGCAGAGAGGAAAGGGTTTCAAGCGCCGTGACGCGGTCGGCAAGTTGTGCGGCAATTGCCGCAGGGTAGCCGACACCGGATCCGATGACCAGAACCTGATCTGCCGGATAAAGATTCAACTGCTGCAGAGCATAGACGGCTTCAAACGGGGAGATAAGGGTCTGACCGGCTCCCAGGGGGATCGGTAGATCAGTGTAGGCATTGCCCGTGAAATCTTTCGGGACAAAAAGTTCACGCGGAACTCGCATGACGGCCCGCAAGAGGGGGATGTTCGTAAAGGCTTTGGTCGGAACCAGGCGTTCGAGTACCAAGGCCCGTGCGGCGTCATCAACGGGAAGTGATGTATCGCCGGAGAATCCCGAGCGGACCGTTTGTTCAGACCGCTCCTGTACGGACTCCATCGGGACAGAGAATCCCGTAGCGAAAAAAAAGTTTGCCGCAATACATATCAAGAAGAACACGCTTACAACGGTTCCCCGGTCAGAGAAATTCAATATCATCAATGCTGATCTTGTCAAAGTCGATCTGCTCCGGCTTTTTGGGTTCCGTTTTTTCCTGAACCGGACGGGGAGAACGGGAAAGGCCAACCTGTTCCAAAAGGGATGTGCTGAGAATATCCGAGTGGAGAACGTCGGGCGGGAGAACCCCTTCGGCTCCGTTTGCCCGAGGGTCGTAGCGGACAACATAGACATGGTCGGCAAACGAAATCTTCGCGCCGGGATCGAGACGCTGATCTTTGGTACGAACGCCGTTGACCTTAACACCGTTGGTACTTCCCTGATCGAGAACATACCAATACCCGCCGGAGAGAACCAGTCTGCAATGGCGTCCCGAAACATTCTTGAAACGGAGGACAATGTCATTCCGCTCGGAACGCCCAACGGTTAATTCCTCTTTACGGAGGAAGATATCATCCCCCCCCCCAACAGGTTCAAGTTTCCCAAACATTCAGCCAGTAACCTTCCTAAGATCAATTTGCAGACAACGACCCGCCGGACGATCTCTCCTGTCTTGGAACAGGAAGGAGATCAAGCGCAGAAAATCAACCGGCACGGGCCACTGTCCGTCTGTACCCGCCGTAGATTATATACCGAAACCCCAAAACCGACAATTTGAATTCACCGTCGAA
This sequence comes from uncultured Planctomycetota bacterium, assembly GCA_900321495.1. Taxonomy (GTDB): domain Bacteria; phylum Planctomycetota; class Planctomycetia; order Pirellulales; family Thermoguttaceae; genus RUG695. Next base: position 10,492 of record ONWH01000228.1, on the reverse strand, counting down.
AAAGATGGCGATATTGCGACTTCCAACCCGAAGAATTATAATCAGCACGCAGGGAAGGGGCAGAGCGTTTTGACGTTGACATTCCTCATGTTAATTCTAAATACCTGCCGGGTCGGGAGAACACATGAAATATATCCGTTTCGATTCTGTCGGCGGCGCGTCCGGCGATATGATTCTGGGAACACTGATCGGGTTGGGGGTTGAGCCTTCCTTCATTGAAAAGGAGCTCTCCACGCTGATTTCCGGTGAGTTTCATCTTCGCACGCACCATCAGATGTCTCACGGGATAGAGGGGATTCAGCTTACCGTTGAAATACCGGGGGTGGAAAATGCAGACATTCACTCGCACCAAGGGCATCACGCCCCTTCCGGTCATCATGACCACATATGCCACCCATCGCATCACCATCGGAGCTTCGCCGATATTCGCGAAATGATTATTCAAAGCGATCTCTCGGCGGACGTGAAACAGGATGCCGTCGCGGTCTTTCGGGCACTTGCCGAGGCCGAAGGAGCGGTTCATGCCAAAAAGCCGGAAGAGGTGGCTTTTCATGAAGTCGGCGCTGTCGATTCGATTGTCGATATCGTCGGAGCGGTGATCGGCTTTCATGCCCTTGGAATCAAATCGATTTCGACCAGTCCAATCCCGGTTGGACATGGAAGTGTCCGGTGCGCGCACGGGATCTATCCTGTACCGCCTCCCGCAGTTACTGCATTGCTTGAGAGATTCCGAATCCCCGTTTCGCTTGATGGGGAGGACGGCGAAATGCTCACTCCGACCGGAGCAGTTCTGCTTGGATGGTGGAAAAAGGTTTCCCCCGCAGAAACTTTCTCCGCTCGTGTTCTAAAAAGTGCCAATGCTCTGGGAAAACGGCAATTTCACGACCGTCCGAATCTTTTACGTGCCACGCTTTATGAAACCGAACTGACAGAATCAGCCGAGTCTCAAAAGGAAACGGTTGACCGCTTGCTTCGGTTCGACACAAATCTGGACGATGTTACCGGAGAGATATTATCCCAGGCCGCCGATCTCCTTTTTCAGGCGGGCGCTTTGGATGTCTGGTTTACTCCGATTCAGATGAAAAAAAGCCGTCCGGCGACCGTCTTAAGCGTGTTGGGTACCCCCGCATCGCGTGAAAAGCTTTTAGAAATCATCTTTCGTCAGACGGGGTCTTTCGGGGTACGCGAAATTTGCCTCAATCGCCACGCGCTCGGACGGAGGTTTTCACGGGTCAGGACTTCCGGCGGGTATGTCACCGTGAAAACGGGAATTTGGCGTGGTGAAGAGATTCACTTTGCGCCCGAGTTTGATGATTGCGCCGCCGCATCGCAAAAGTCGAATCTTCCCGTCAGACAGATTTACCGCGAGGCTGTTGCCGAATACCTGGCCGGTCGAATCTTTTCAGATGAAAATCCCGAACCAGAGAAGGATAAAAACTAATGGACGATTCGCAAAAACAGGATAATGAAAAGATTCCGTCGTCTGAAACGGTAACAGAGCTTACTCCGGATATTTGTGCCGTATCAAAGCCCGAGCCGGCCAATTCGGATCAAGTCCAACCTGGACAGGGTTCCGGCGGTTACGGTGTCGAGGCTCCAACAGCACGCGTTTATCCTTCCGGATTTTCAACACCGGAAGAAACACCGAAGTCGAATGCCGAAGAAGTCTCATTAGAGACAATCTACATGCGGCGCAAAGAAAAAGAAATGGGCAGCGAGAGAACCGGTAAGACGGAGCTTGCCGAGCCGGTTCCCCTTCCTCCGCACCCGTTCTTCACCCATCTTTTGCGTCCGTTGATAAATCCGGGAATGTTCATTAAACTCGGCTGTTTGGCATGTCTCCTTTGGGGACTTCTCCTGATTACAGTTCCTCTCTTTCAGCGGAACGCCCGTAAGGGATTCAGAACCGGAGGAGAGTCCGGTGTTTCAGTCCTTGCGGATATGAAAAGAGGGGATCGAATCAATCGCGAAGAGGTGACCGCTGACACGTTGACAGAGAAACTCAGCGGTGCGGAAAAGATGATCTTGGGACGAAAGGGAGGGATTATTTTCGGCGCCTGGCGAAGTTACGCGTACATTTTTCTTTTTGCGTTTGTCCCATGGATTTTCTGCGCAATTCCTTTCCTGCTACAAACTACCGAGCAAACTTCAAACTGTGACGATAAGATTTCTGAATGGCCAGAGCTGAGTCCGATTCCGATGATCTGCCGGTTCGGGTGGTTCCTTCTGCTCGTTCTGACCGCAGGTCTTCCAGGCTACCTGATCTTCGGACTCATCGGTCTAAGACATTTCGGTTTTCTCCTGACGTTTTTTATCCTTTTTCCGGTTTTTTATCTTTCGACTGCCGATACCGATTCATTCTTTTGCCTCTTGTCACAGAATATTCTCCGTGGAATGAAACTCGTTCCGAAGGCGTGGAGAAACTGGTACTTTCTTTCATTTTTCCTGGCGGTGACCACCCTGCTGATCTTTTTTCTAACAGTCGGCGACGGAATCTTCCATATCCGCAAGCTGCCGCACGCGGTCACGATTATCGCGGTTTGCTCCGTCATGATCACGTTTGCTGTTTTCCTTTACTTCCGGCTTTTAGGACGTCTCGCCTGGACTTTGCGGGACCGTCTCCGAATCAATGCCGAAAAAAACGCGAAAGAGAATTGATCTATGAATACCGTTGACATCATCAAAGTTGTCTTCATGGCGATTGTTCAGGGAATTGGAGAATTTCTCCCGATCAGTTCGTCCGGACACCTCCTTGTAGTAGGCAAACTTCTCTTCTCCGGTTCGGGCGGAATCGACGAAGACGAACAGCTGACACTCGCCATCCTACTCCATGCCGGAACACTCCTTTCGATTCTAGTCATCTTCCGCCGAAGTATTTGGGAGATGCTGACGGCAAACCTGCGTCTCATTTTCCTCTTGATTATCGGAACGATTCCTACGGGAATCATCGGGGTCGGTGTGAAACTGGTTGCCAAGAAATTCTGTCCGGGTCTGACGAGCTCACTTTCGCTGACAGGAATCGGATTTCTGATCACCGGTTTTCTTCTTCTGAATTTTCTTGGGAAGAAGAACAGAACGAAGATGGGCCCGTCGGGCTCTCGGGTGGAGGAGGCTGGGCAGATCCAGAATGATCAGCCAATGAACGGACAAAGCGGTTTCACGAACTGTCCACTGAAAAGCCTCCGCACGATGACATGGATTGACGCGCTGATTATCGGAATTTTCCAGGGAGTTGCCACCCTTCCCGGGATATCGCGCAGCGGCGCTACGATCGTCGGGGGAATTCTGCGAAAGTTAAATCCCGAAGACTCGGCTGTATTTTCATTTCTTCTGGCAATACCGGCCATTGCAGGAGCAACGGTCTTGGAGATGATCGATTTTGTCCGGGAAAAAGGGGAAAGCTTCGTTGATTCAAACTTCAATCTCTATCTGGGCGGGGCACTCATCAGTTTCATCATTGGTCTGATTTCTCTCGCCTATCTGATGAAATGGCTCAAGGAGGGTAAACTGAGCTGGTTCGCCTGGTGGCTCTTCTTCATCGGAAGTGTTTCCATAATTTGGGGAATCTGCTCTTGACCGGCAGACGCCTTTTGTTTAAAACCAGACGGCGGATTTTGTCCGGACTGCTGCCTTTTTCTGCAGTCTTTCGCCGGTTTCGGAACTTCCCTTCCTGACCGAATCGTACGGTTGACGGGGTGCTCCGCGTCCTTTCCGGCTTCTTCCTGCCGCCCTAAATCCGATCGCCGACTGTCGATGTGCCCTCAGCATGTCGGCGGTTTCCGTTACAGATATTGTCAGGGATAACCCTATGACCAAAAGCCTCCGGCCGGTTTTACTGATACTCTTCCTACTCCTCTTGACGGGCGGATTCCCGGCCTGCAACAAGATGACGCCCCCGAAAAATCCGATCGAAGAAGAGCAGAAAAAGGTTATGAGCAACAAAGGGCGTTTTGTCAGCGATCTGGCTGAGCCTGCCAACATAACCCTGGCCAAAGTCGAAGGAGTCTCACTGATCGAGGGGCTTGCCGATACCGGAGCGGATGAACCTCCCTCAACCTACCAGGAGATGGTGCTGGAAGATTTACAGCGTGACCCCGATAAGAAAAAGGAAGCGCGCGCCAAACTCGCCTCTATGACTACCGCAATCGGTATGGTTTCGGCGATTGTCCCTCCGGGTGCGCGAAAAGGAGATCGAGTCGATGTGGAGGTCAGTCTCATTCCCAACAGTACCGCGACCAGTATCGAAGGAGGATATATCAACGGCGGACGGTTGTACCAGTTCCTTTTAGCTGACTACATCCGAAAGGGAGCCGTTGATGGATTGGTTGCCGGTCAGATCATACTCGATCCTGATCTTCTGGAACGGGGAGACCCGGTCGCGATGAAGAAGGGAACAATTATCGGCGGAGCAGTCATCGTCCGCGACAGACCGATCTGGCTGACAATTCGACCGGAAGAGCGCTCGGCGGGAGTTGCCAAAAGAATCGAGGATGTCATTAATAACCGCTTCTGCGCAAAAATCAACGGTGTGAAGCAAAATGTTGCCGAAGCGAAATACGGTGCGGCAAGGATCAACCTGATCGTTCCTGACGAATACCGTGACAACATTGCTCGCTATGTCAATGTGATCTCTCACATCGCTTTTTTCGAGACACAAGACGAGCTGAATCGGCGGCTGAGTTCGCTCCGCATCAAACTGGCTGACCCCACAACTTCCGAATTGGCGTCCTATCAGCTCGAAGCGATCGGTCCGAATAACCAGCTTGTCGTCGACATCATTGCCGAGGGACTTGAATCACAGGACGAATCAGTCCGTTATAACTCGGCAATGACAATGGCCTACCTTAATGCGCCAGAACATCGAAGCAAGACAGCTCAGATACTCGGCCAGCTGGCCGAAAACAGCACACTCTACCGTCCCAGCTGCCTGGCAGTTTTAGGGACCTGTTTAAAGACGTCATTTGAGGCGGATCAAGTCCTGCATCAGATGCTTTCTTCAAAGAGCAATGAAACTCGGTACGGCGCATTCCGTGCACTTTGGACACGGAACCCCGCGGATTACATGATCGAAGGGGAAAATCTTGGCGGACAATTCAGTTATCATTGTCTGAATTGCGACGGGGCGCCGATGATCCATGTGACCAAGAGCAAACGTTCGGAAATCGTCCTCTTTTCGAAGGACCGTCTCTTCCTCAGCGGTCGGTTTGACATCGATGCCGGTCAGCGGATCGTGGTTCGAAGTTCCGAAGAGGGAATTGAAGTTAAACGATATTCTGTTGATCTCGATGAATCTCGTACCGTCGGTTACAACCTCGACTCGGTGATCCGCGCAATTGTCGATGTCGGCGGAACCTATTCGACAGTCGTTCGATTCCTGATAGAGGCAAAACGTGCAGATGCCCTGAAAACCCGTTCTGACGATGGGAATGGTCAGGTGACGATTGGTTCGGCGCCTCTGGTCTTCGACGCGCTTCCGAGCGGTGTCTCGCCCTTCCGACGGATTCGGGATGTCGCCGAGATAGAACAGGAAATCACATCTGCAGCCGAAGCGCGCAGGAAAGAAAAAAAGAAATCCTTCTGGTCCCGTGCCAATCCGACAGGATGGTTCAAAAAAGACGATAACGAGGAAGATTTTAGTGAGACATTCTCCGATGAAGCGGGCCCGCAGCCCGCATTCGACAACGGTGATGCCGAATAGAGCGTACAAATGCTGACTTCGATTGAAATAACCGGATTCAAAAGCTTTGCTGACAAGGCACGGATCGATTTCTCGAAGGGAATATCCGTCATTGTCGGTCCGAACGGTTCCGGAAAATCGAATATCGTTGACGCAATCAAGTGGGTTCTGGGCGAACAGAGCATTAAAAAACTTCGCGGTTCCGAAACGACCGATGTTATTTTCGGCGGGTCGAAAACACGCGCTCCGGCCAACATGGCAGAAGTGACTCTCACGTTCAATAACCAGTCTCGTTTTTTCCCTCTCGACACTGACGAGATACATATCACGCGACGTCTCTACCGCAATGGCGACTCGGAATACTTGCTCAATCGCCAGGGAACACGGTTGCGCGATATCCGCGAACTCCTCTCAGGAAGCGGTCTGGGAGCACAGGCCTACAGCATTATCGAGCAAGGTCGTGTCGGACTCCTTTTGCAAAGCACTCCGGCTCAGCGCCGCGCGATTCTGGAAGATGCCGCGGGAACTTCGCTTTTTAATGCCAGAAGTCAAGAGGCGGTTCGGCGCATGGAACGTATCGAGCAGAATATTCTGCGCATGGGCGATATCGTCAATGAGCTCGAAAATCAGTACAAACGTATCAAGTCTCAGGCAGGAAAAGCTCAACAATACCGGGAGTACGAGCACAGGCTTGAAATTCTCCGAACAGAAGCCGCTCTGATTGAATGGCGGCGGAATAAAGCACGGGTCGAACAACTCGACGATCAGACCGAACGTCTCAATAAGCGCCGTGTTGATCTGGAAGAAGCCGTAAAAGGTTCTGAACTGATCCGTAAAAAATATGTTGACCGTCTTACCCAGGTCGAAAAGGATCTGCGTGACGTGGAAGCCGAATTGGGGGATGCCCGCGAGAAGGCTGCGGGAGGACAGTCGACCGTCTCAGCTCAGATAACGCAAATCGGTCAGCTTGAAACGGAAATTTTCGACCAGGGAGTAAAGCTCGATGAGATCAAGCTCCAAAACAGCGATGCCGAAGATTCCATTCAGCAGATCGCCGAAGAGATACTACAGGCACTGCGACATTACCGCGAAGTCAAAAGTGACTACGATACCCAGCACGCAGAACTGAACCGTCTGGCGACCGATTGTGAAGATTTTCGTTCGAGATTAGACAGGGATCGGGCCCTGCTTGAAGATGGGAAAGTAAGGCGCAGCCGTCTCGCCGGAGAGATCAGCTGTCTGGAGGCCCGCCTCGGATCGGTACAACAACGTGCCGAGGAAAAAGACGCACGCTATCGAAAGCTTTCGGAAATCCTCTCTGCGTCCATGGAATCGGATAGCCGTCTCAAAGGGGAGCTTCAACAGTTTGAAGATAAAATCAGTAAACTGAACGAACTGATCGCAGAAAAGAAAAAAAAGCGCGCCGATGCAACATCCCGGCTTGAAGAACTTAACACCGAAACACGTGAGACCGAACAACAACTGGTTTTGATCTCAGAACGCCTGTCGATCACAACCAATCTGGTGAAGAATCAGGAGGGACTCAGTCCCGGCGTCAAAGAGGTTCTTCGCAGAAGCGCCGATTCCAATGGGCCATTTCGAAATGTTCACGGGCTGGTTGCTGATCTGATCCGTGTCAGCGCCGAGGCCGCGCCTCTGATCGAGTCGGCGTTGGGGCAGAAAACGCAGTATCTGGTCGTCTCTCCCGACGAGGACCTCTTCGCATTTATTGAAAAAAATATCCACGATGAATCGGCTTTCCCCGGACGCGTCGGGTTTATGTGGCTTGACACTCCGGATAATATTCCGAAAGTAGGCTGGAAGGGATCGGGCGCTTTTGACAATCTCCCCGGAGTTCTCGGGCGTGCTGACCGTTTCGTCGAAACCGATCCGAAGTTTGAATATCTCATCTATCGTCTGCTGGGGCAGACCTGGATCGTAGAAGACTTCAAGACCGCCAAGAAACTCTACGGACGAAGTGACGGTCAGACAAACTTCTTTACAATCACCGGAGAGGCAATCCTTTCAAACGGAACTCTCTTAGTCGGTTCGTCGCAGGCTGCCGACGGTCAGATCATGAGACGGACCGAAATCAGAACCTTAACCGAGAAAAAAGACATTCTTGAGAAACAGATTCTCGCAAAACAGGCTCAGGTTACCGAAATCACAAAGCAGATTGCTCGTGTCGATACCGAAATTGCCGCTGATGAAAAAGCATTTAAAAACCTGCAAAACGACGCCGATTCCCTACGTCTGAAACAGGCGGCACAACATCAGCAAGATAAGAATTCCCAGTCAGAATATCTCCGCATCAAAAAAGAACTCGAAGATCTCTCGGCTGAGAAAGATCAGATTTCTTTAGAACTCGAAAATAGCCGAGCTTCAAAGCTGGAAATTGAGCGGTATACGTCGGAACTTGAACAATCGACGGCTGAACTCCACAGTTGCTATACACGATCCGATGAATTCCGCAAAGACGCACAGAAAAAGGCTAATGACCTCAGCATCGAACTCGCCAAAAACGAGGAGCGTTTGAATTCATTTTCGTCACGTCAGCTTCAGCTGAACGAAAGCCTGAGCGAACGAAAAAAGCTTCTAGCTGACCACGCCCGTCTGCTCGACGCATTGCGCTCGCGCCGTGAAAACGCCGAGTTTACAGTTCTCCGCGCCGAGTCGCTTGTTGCCGAGCAGTATTGGCAGAAAGAGAAACTGATAGAAAAACGGGACGTGCTGACGGGAAAAAAAGAGAGTGCATCGGCCCTGGTACGCGATATTGACGCACGGTTGGAACAAGACCGCAAACTCTTATCAAAAGTACGTGAAAACCTTCGTCTGAACGAAATCGAACATGAACGCCTTAGCGATGGAATGAAAAGTCAGGCCGAGATCATGCAGGAAGATTACGGGATTGATCTGCCGGCCAGAGCGGCTGAAGTTTCTCTTCCTGCCTCCGGCGATTCCGAATATCCAGCCGGTGAATCCTCCGCTCCTTCTGAAACCTCGGTCGCAACACTTGAAGAACGTGCAAAAGAGATAGAGTCACTCAAACGAAAAATCAACCGTCTCGGAAGCATAAATCACCAGGCACTCGAAATGCTCGAAGTGCTCGAAACGCGCTATAAGACATATTCCAACCAGTACAAGGACCTTCTGGCCGCAAGACACGGCATTCAGAACATTATAAGCAAATCCAACAAACGTCGCCAGGAAGTCTTTGATGAGACCTTCGACGCGGTGAAGATCCATTTTCAAAACATCTTCCAGCAGCTTTTCGGTGGCGGTCATGCCGATGTCGTCTTTGACAATCCCGACGATAAAATCGAATCAGGAATCAGCATCATCGCCCGTCCTCCGGGAAAAGAACTAAAAAGCGTGGAACTTCTCAGCGGGGGTGAAAAAACGCTAACCAGTGTTGCGTTCCTTCTGGCGCTTTTCCTCTACCGCTCGTCACCAATCTGTATTCTCGATGAGGTTGACGCGGCATTGGACGAGGTCAATGTAGACCGCTTTAATGCGGTTATCCGCGACTTTGAGACCGACACCCAATTCATCATGATCACCCATTCAAAGAAGACGATGATGGTTGCCAAGTCCCTCTACGGCGTAACGATGCAAGACTCCGGAGTTTCAAAACTTATCGCGGTTCAATTTGACGATGTCGGCGAAAACGGCGAAATCCTGGCCAAGGATCCAGACAGGCGCGCCGCCGCATGACATCACTGCTTCTTCCCGCATTTACGGACTGCAATCCCATTTTCTGATTCGGAATACATGGAGTATCTGCCGCGTAAAGAACCTCTTGACCCCGACGGTACAAATCGTTAGACTCCCCCGATGAATTTTGAATGGCTCCCGAAGTGTTCCAGAGTTTGTTCGCAATCCGGACGAGTACTCGAAGTGGGCGAGACCTGTTATTCCGCGCTGACGGAAGACCGGAATGGCCGAATTGTGCGTTCCGATTTTTCGGCAGAAGCCTGGCCGCCATCTCCAAAGACGCGTCTTCTTGGGTGGTGGCGGTTCATTATTCCAGAAAAGACGGAAAACCGAGTGCGTCTGGCCCCGAACGATATCCTTCTGGAGCTGTTTGACAAATGGGTTTTAGAACCGTCGCGTACCGAAGAGCTCTATATCCTTTCTCTCCTGTTACTGAGACGGCGTGTTTTCCGCTATGAGAACAGCACTGGTCGCAGGGAGGGGGATGACATGCTCTTGGTGTACTCCCCGCGGCGCGAGACCACCTATTCCATTCCGGTGGTTTCCCTGACCGATGAACGTATATCTGAAATTCAACAGGATCTTGCGGAACTCCTTTATTCCGGGGACACCTCGGAAAAACCGGAAAGCTTTCCAGAAAACGCGCAGAACAGAGAGTGATCGATGTCCGTGTCACAAGTAAATAAAAACGTCTTTGACTTGATCTTGTTTTGTTTTGTCATTCTGGGACTTTGCGGCGGCTGTTCCCTGCGAAAAGTCCAGCTCCCCGAAGTCATGAAGGCCAATCCGACTCTCGACGAAGTGATCAGTGCGGTTAACAATAACAGCTCGAAAGTCAACACACTCGTTTCCGAAGATGGAACACTTGGAGTCTCCTCATTTCCCTGGACCGCAAAATGCCGATTGGCATTTCAGCGCGATTCGAATATCCGCCTGGTCGGAAATCTAAACATGGTCGGTCCGGTCGTCGATGTCGGTTCAGACGGGAAGATTTTCTGGTTCTGGTTCAAGAACCAGGAACCGAACCAAATCTCATACTGCAAACTTTCCGAATATGCGCAGAGTTCGATGCGTGATCAGATTCCAGTTGATCCGATATGG